>NZ_JBHTMU010000031.1:0-52521 GCF_042679605.1 Litorisediminicola beolgyonensis | reverse complement strand
GGCAGCGACTGCCGAGGCACCGGCTCCGGCGGCGGCCCCTGCGGCGGACACGGCGCCGACGAGCAGCGCCTCGGCAACTGCCGACGCCGAAGCGGGCGCGACGGTGAAACCCACCACCTCGCTTCCCGGTCAGCAGGAGCTTTCCACCCGCAAGGGCGAATGGCGCTATGCCGGTGGCGACAACCGCACACCGTCCGCGGCAGCGGCGGCGGCGACAGCCGGGACCACCGAAGCGGCGGCAGCTGAGGTCGAGGGTCCGGGCGAAAAGCCCGCCACGCTCGACGGCCCGCGCGAGGGTGGGGCGGACGATCTGAAACGCATCAAGGGCATCGGGCCCAAGCTCGAAACGCTCTGCAACGATCTGGGCTTCTACCATTTCGACCAGATCGCGTCCTGGACACCGCAAGAGGTGGCCTGGGTCGACCAGAATCTCGAAGGCTTCAAGGGCCGCGTCACCCGCGACGAATGGGTTGCGCAGGCCAAGCTTCTGGCCGAGGGAGGCGAGACCGACTTCTCGCAGAAGGTCGACAAGGGCGACGTGTACTAAGGGAGCGTGGACGACGGCATGGCCAGCGAGGCGGAGCAGGCACGGCAGGGGCGCATCATCGCGCTCGTCATCGCCGGCACCGGTCTCGCCTGGATCGCCGCCACCGCGCTCGGGACCGCGCTGGACTGGAGCCAGCGCACCCGTGCCTTCTTCGACCTGGCGGCGCTCGCCGGGTTCGGGGTGGCGATCTGGATGATTTATCAGCTCTGGCGCGCGCGCCGGACGGGAAAGGACTGAGACACCTATGCTCGAGGACAAGGACCGCATCTTCACCAATATCTACGGCATGCGCGACCGCTCTCTGAAGGGCGCGCAGGCGCGGGGGCATTGGGACGGCACCGCCGGCATCATCAAGAAGGGCCGCGACTGGATCATCGACGAGATGAAGAAATCCGGCCTGCGCGGCCGCGGTGGCGCGGGCTTCCCGACCGGCCTCAAATGGTCCTTCATGCCGAAAGAAAGCGATGGGCGTCCGGCCTATCTGGTGGTCAATGCCGACGAATCCGAGCCGGGCACCTGCAAGGACCGCGAGATCATGCGCCACGACCCGCATACGCTGGTCGAAGGCTGCCTGATCGCGAGCTTCGCGATGAACGCCCATGCCTGCTACATCTACATCCGCGGCGAATACATCCGCGAGAAAGAGGCGCTGCAGGCGGCCATCGACGAGGCCTATGACGCGGGCCTTCTCGGCAAGAACGCCGCCGGATCGGGCTGGGATTTCGATCTCTACCTGACCCACGGCGCGGGCGCCTATATCTGCGGCGAGGAAACCGCGCTTCTCGAGAGCCTCGAAGGCAAGAAGGGCATGCCGCGGATGAAGCCGCCCTTCCCGGCGGGCGCGGGGCTCTATGGCTGCCCGACCACGGTGAACAATGTCGAGAGCATCGCGGTCGTGCCGACCATCCTGCGCCGCGGCGGCGACTGGTTCGCGGGCTTCGGTCGCCAGAACAACGCAGGCACCAAGCTTTTCGCGATCTCGGGCCATGTGAACAAGCCCTGCGTCGTCGAAGAGGCGATGTCGATCAGCTTCGAAGAGCTGATCGAGACCCATTGCGGCGGCATCCGCGGCGGCTGGGACAACCTCAAGGCAGTGATCCCGGGCGGCTCTTCCGTGCCCTGCGTGCGCGGCGAGAAGATGCGCGATGCGACGATGGATTTCGACTACCTGCGCGGCGAGCTGGGCTCGGGCCTCGGCACCGCGGCGGTGATCGTGATGGATCAGTCCACCGACATCATCAAGGCGATCTGGCGTCTGTCGAAATTCTACAAGCACGAAAGCTGCGGCCAGTGCACGCCCTGCCGCGAAGGCACCGGCTGGATGATGCGGGTGATGGACCGGCTGGTCACCGGCGAGGCGGAGGTCGAGGAGATCGGCATGCTCTTCGACGTCACCAAGCAGGTCGAGGGCCACACGATCTGCGCGCTCGGCGACGCGGCGGCCTGGCCGATCCAGGGCCTCATCCGCAATTTCCGCGACGAGATCGAGGACCGGATCAAGCACAAGCGTGGGCCCATCGCGGCCGAGTGAGGCGCTTGAGGGATGCGGGGCCGTGCGGCCCCGCATGCGAGAGGCGCCGCCTCTCGCGCTCTCCGGGATATTTTCAGACAGATGAAGACAGGGGCGTGGTGCGAGCCGCGCCCCGGGTCGTGCCCGGCGGCGAGGTCTGCAGGGCAGGGCGACGCGGTTGTGGCAGAGGGGCCGTAAGCGGGCCCGGCCCCATCCGGGAGGGGTGGTTGCCTGCGAGGCTTTGGCGCATCATGATGCCGAGCAGGCAGGCAGGGCAGTTCCATGAAGGACATCAGCGAGGGGATCCGGGCGCGGCTCGGGCTCGAAAACCCGTTCGACACCTATGTCCACGATCCGAGCCGGATCGACCGGCAGGGCTGGAATTCCAGGCACGGGTTCTTCGAGGTGGCCATCGAGGCGGCCGCGCCCAGGCTGATCATCGAGCTCGGGGTCTGGAAGGGCATGTCCTCGATCCACATGGCCGAGATCGTCAAGGCGCGCGGCCTCGGGGCGGAAATCCTGGCCGTCGACACCTGGCTCGGCTCCTCGAACCACCTGGCCAAACCGGGGCGGCGCGAGGAATTGCACCCGGTCGACGGCTACCCGTCGGTCTATCGCACCTTTCTCGCCAATGTCGTCGATGCGGGGCACCAGGACGTGATCGTGCCCTTGCCCATGGACGGCAATTCGGCGGCCTATGCGCTGAACAAGCTCGGGGTAAAGGCGGGCGTGATCCATATCGACGCCAGCCACGAATATGCCTCCTGCCTTGCCGATCTGCGCAATTACTGGCCGCTCCTTGCCGATGACGGCATTCTCATCGCCGATGATTACGGCTCCTGGCCCGGGGTCAGCCGCGCGGTCTGCGAGTTCGCCGCCGAGGTCGACCGGCCGCTTTTCGGCTCGATGTCCAAGGCGCTCCTGCCGAAATCGCCGACGCTCGGCTTCGATCTCAAGGTGACGCGCAAGCGCAGCTACCGGCGGGGGGACAAGTGAAACACCTGGCGCAGCTCAATATCGGCCGCCTCCTGGCCGAGCCCGGCGATCCGATTGTGGCGGAGTTCATGGCCAATCTCGACCGGGTGAACGGGCTCGGCAAGCGGATGCCGGGCTTCGTCTGGATGATGGAAGGCTCGGGCGAGCCGGGCACCGGCAACACCGAGACCAAGATCGACGGCGATCCGCGCTTCGTCTCGAACCTGACGGTCTGGGAGGATGTCGAAAGCCTGCGCCGCTTCGTCTACGGCACCCTCCATGCCCGCTTCTTCGAACGGCGCGAGGCGTGGTTCGAGGTGATGGATCAGGCGCATTTCGTCATGTGGTGGATCGAGCCCGGCCATCGCCCGACGCTGGGGGAGGGGCTCGAGCGGCTCGAGCTCTTTCGCCGGGACGGCGACAGCGAGGCGGCTTTCGGATGGGGCCGCGTGACGGAGGGCACGGCATGAAGCGCTTCAATTTTCCCGCCGACGGCGACATCGCCGCCGATATTCGCGACCGCTACGGATTCGAGGGCGATCTGGTCGACATCTACGCGTCGAACACCGGCACGACGGTCCAGAAATGGCACCATTACCTGCCGATCTACGACCGGTATTTCGGACGGTTCCGCGGCACGCCGGTCCGGTTTCTCGAGATCGGCGTCAAGAAGGGCGGCTCGCTGCAGATGTGGCGGCGCTATCTCGGCGAGGAGGCGCAGATCTTCGGGATCGATATCGATCCGGACTGCGCGCAGTATGACGGTCAGGCCGGGCAGGTGCGGATCGGGTCGCAGACCGACGAGGTCTTCCTCGAGGGGGTCGCGCATGAGATGGGCGGCATCGACGTCGTGCTCGATGACGGCTCGCACAAGATGCGCCATGTCCGCAAATCGCTGGCGGCGCTCTACCCGCATCTGACGATGGGCGGCGTCTACATGATCGAGGACATGCACACGGCCTATTTCCCGGGCTTCGGCGGCGGGCTGGACAACAAGATGAATTTCTTCAACGCGGTCCGCAATCTGGTCGACGACATGCATGGCTGGTATCACAGCGGACGGTTGCATTCGAAACCGCTCGCGGGCGAGATCTCGGGGATCCACATTCACGATTCGGTCGTGGTCCTGGAAAAGGCGCCGCGCCAGCGGCCCACGCAATCGAAGGTAGGCAGATGACCCGTCCCCTCCGCTCCGCCGCGCTTCTCGCGCTCTGTGTCCTGGCTGCCGGATGTGGCCGGGGCGACCGTGCCACCGTCGAGGGCCAGCGCTTCTCGGCGCGCGCGGTCGCGAACGGGGACGACCGCCACGACTTCGCGGTCACCGTGCGCCAGCGCGGCGCGGCCCTCGATACGCTCCGGGCCGCGGCGGCGCAGGCGGGGATCAATTACTGCATCCGCACCTTTGGCAGTTCCGACATCGCCTGGACCGTGGCGCCCGCGGTCGCGCAGCCCGGCAGCGAGGATTTCGTCCTGACCGGCCGCTGTCTCGAATAACGCGTATCCGCGAAACTTCGCCGGAGTCACCGGGCGATATTGGATATCCGGGTGATCTGACCCCATGTCCCGCTGCAAAGCCCCGCCGTTTCGGCGGGGGCCATGACCTTGCCAAGGAGTTTCGCCATGCGTGCGCTGACCTTCGCCCTTTCGCTCGCGCTGACCGGCGCGTCCGCCGCTGCTGCCTCGCTCTCCGACGAGGCCGACATCAATCGCGGCCTGCTTGCCGTCGGGATCGCCGACGAGGTTCGCAAGAAATGCGACAGCATCGAGCCGCGCCTGATCCGCGCCTATTCTTTCCTCAACGATCTCAAGGCTCAGGCCCGCGCCAAGGGCTATTCCGACGACGAGATCGAGGCCTATGTGACCTCGGACGCAGAGAAAAAGCGGATGCGGGCGCTCGGAGAAGCCTATCTCCAGAAGAACGGCGTCGATCTGAAGGACGCCTCCAGCTATTGCACCTTCGGCGAAGAGGAAATAGCGAAGGGAAGCCAGATCGGCGTCCTGCTCAGAGCAAGGTGAGACGAGACTGATGTCAGACCTCCGCAAGATCATCATCGACGGTAACGAGATCGAGGTGGATGGGGCCATGACCCTCATCCAGGCCTGTGAGGAAGCGGGGGTCGAAATTCCGCGCTTCTGCTATCACGAGCGCCTCTCGATCGCCGGGAACTGCCGGATGTGTCTTGTCGAGGTCGTCGGCGGTCCGCCGAAGCCCGCCGCCTCCTGCGCCATGCAGGTGCGCGACCTGCGCCCCGGACCCGAGGGGCAGCCGCCGGTCGTCAAGACCAACTCGCCGATGGTCAAGAAGGCCCGCGAGGGGGTGATGGAGTTCCTGCTCATCAACCATCCGCTCGACTGCCCGATCTGCGATCAGGGCGGCGAGTGCGACCTGCAGGACCAGGCGATGGCCTATGGCGTCGATTTCTCGCGCTATCGCGAACCCAAGCGCGCGGTCGAGGATCTCGATCTCGGCCCGCTCGTGGGCACGCATATGACGCGCTGCATCTCCTGCACGCGCTGCGTGCGCTTCACCACCGAGGTCGCGGGCATCACGCAGATGGGCCAGACCGGTCGCGGCGAGGATGCGGAGATCACCTCCTATCTGAACCAGACGCTCGACTCGAACATGCAGGGCAACATCATCGACCTCTGCCCGGTGGGCGCGCTGGTCTCGAAGCCCTACGCCTTCACCGCGCGGCCCTGGGAGCTGACCAAGACCGAGACGATCGACGTGATGGACGCGCTCGGCTCCTCGATCCGCGTGGACACCAAGGGGCGCGAAGTCATGCGCATCCTGCCGCGCAACCATGACGGCGTGAACGAAGAGTGGATCTCCGACAAGACCCGGTTCGTCTGGGACGGGCTGAAGCGCCAGCGTCTCGACAAGCCCTATGTGCGCGAGAACGGCAAGCTGCGGCCCGCGACCTGGCCCGAGGCGCTGTCGGTCGCGGCGGAGAAGATGAAGAATGCCAAGAAGATCGCGGGCCTGATCGGCGATCTGGCCTCGGTCGAGGCGACCTTCGCGCTCAAGTCGCTGGTCGAGAGCCTTGGCGGCAGCGTGGAATGCCGCACCGATGGCGCGCATCTGCCCGCGGGCAACCGCTCGGCCTATGTCGGCACCGCTTCGGTCGAAGAGATCGACACCGCAGAGGCGATCATGCTCGTGGGCGCCAACCCCGCCATCGAGGCGCCTGTGCTCAACGCCCGCATCCGCAAGGCCTGGGCGCGCGGCGCCCGCGTCGGCGTGATCGGCGAAGCGGCGGACCTGACCTTTGAATACGACCATATCGGCACCGGCCCCGAGACTCTGACCGAGCTTCTGAAGCGCGACCATTCCTCGGTCCGCGAAAAGCCGTCGATGATCATCGTCGGCCAGGCGGCGCTGACCCGCGAGGACGGTGCGGCTGTTCTGGCCGCCGTCATGGCGTTGGCCTCGTCGACCGGCTCGTCTCTGATGGTCCTTCACACGGCGGCCAGCCGGGTGGGCGCGCTTGATGCGGGCGCGGTCACCGATGGCGGTCTCGACGCCGCTCTGGACGGCGCGGACGTCGTCTACAACCTTGGCGCCGACGAGATCGAGATCGCCAAGGGCGCCTTCGTGATCTACCAGGGCAGCCATGGCGACCGTGGCGCGCATCGCGCCGACGTGATCCTGCCGGGTGCCGCCTATACCGAGGAGCAGGGGCTTTTCGTGAACACCGAAGGCCGTCCGCAGCTGGCGCTGCGCGCCGGGTTCGCCCCGGGCGAGGCCAAGGAAAACTGGGCCATCCTCCGGGCATTGTCGGCGGAATGCGGGCAGACGTTGCCCTTCGACAGCCTGGCCGAGCTGCGCCGCGCGCTGGTCAAGGACGTGCCGCATCTGGCCGAGATCGACACCGTGCCGGAAAACGAGTGGACGCCTGTCAGCGACGCGGGTGAGATGGGGCAGGGGGCCTTCGGCACCGCGCTCCAGGATTTCTACCTCACCAACCCGGTCGCGCGGGCCAGCCAGCTCATGGCGGAGCTCAGCGCCAACGCCAAGGCGCGCAGAGAGACCAAGATCGCCGCGGAGTGAGCCCGGTGGGCCATCGCTCCGCCCTTGCCGCGACCCTCGCCCTGGCGGCTTGCGCGCCGCCGGAGCCGGTGGATCGCGAAACGCTGCCCTTCGAGCCGACCTATCGCGGCATCGAGACCCGCCTTCTGGACGGCGATCTCGTCCAGTTCGGGGTCGCCATGGACGGTGCGCGTGACTCTCTCGATGTCGAACGCTATGCAGAATGTGCTGCAGCGCAGTACGCGCTCATTCGCGGCTACAGGTTTGCGAGGCATTTGCGCACAAATGTCACCGAAGAGGGTGGCCTCTGGCGCGCAGATGCGGTTTACACCATCTCGCCGGACCTGCCCCGCGGCCTGCGGACCCTAGACGCGCAGGTGGTGGCCGCGAATTGCGCGCAGAACGGAATACCGATGGTGTGAGGAGCTGATGGCCGATTTCTTTTCCACCCCCGGCGGGATCGCCCTGATCCTTCTGGCCCAAGTCCTGAGCGTCGTCGGCTTCGTGATGATCAGCCTGCTGTTCCTCGTCTACGGGGACCGCAAGATCTGGGCGGCCGTGCAGATGCGCCGTGGCCCGAACGTCGTCGGCGTCTTCGGGCTTCTGCAGACCGTGGCCGACGCGCTGAAATACGTCCTGAAGGAAGTGGTGATCCCGGCCGGCGCCGACCGCACGGTCTTCATGCTCGCGCCGATGACGAGCTTCGTGCTCGCGATGCTGGCCTGGGCGGTGATCCCCTTCAACGACACCTGGGTCCTGTCGGACATCAACGTCGCCATCCTCTTCGTCTTCGCCGTCTCCTCGCTCGAGGTCTACGGCGTGATCATGGGCGGCTGGGCGTCGAACTCGAAATATCCCTTCCTCGGAAGCCTCCGCTCGGCGGCGCAGATGATCTCCTACGAGGTCTCGCTGGGTCTGATCATCATCGGCATCATCATCTCTACGGGCTCGATGAATTTCGGCGATATCGTGCGGGCGCAGGACACCAGCTTCCACTTCTTCGGCTGGTACTGGCTGCCGCATTTCCCGATGGTCTTCCTGTTCTTCATCTCGGCCCTGGCCGAGACCAACCGCCCGCCCTTCGACCTGCCGGAAGCGGAATCGGAGCTCGTGGCGGGCTACCAGGTGGAATACAGCTCGACCCCGTTCCTTCTGTTCATGGCGGGCGAGTATATCGCGATCTTCCTGATGTGCGCGCTGACCTCGCTGCTGTTCTTCGGCGGCTGGCTGTCGCCGATCCCGTTCCTGCCGGACGGGGCGCTGTGGATGGTCGCGAAGATGGCGTTCTTCTTCTTCCTCTTCGCGATGGTCAAGGCGATCACCCCGCGCTACCGCTACGACCAGCTCATGCGGATCGGCTGGAAGGTGTTCCTGCCCTTCAGCCTCGTCTGGGTGGTCTTCGTGGCCTTCGCCGCAAAGTTCGGCTGGTTCTGGGGCATCTTCGCGCGCTGGAGCACCGGTGGCTGAGATGTCCGACCTGCGCAGCGCCATACTCGACGCCAAATACGTGGACATGATCGAGCTTGCGGATTTCATCGTCCGCGACCTCGGCCTTCCCGAGAGCGACGAGAGCGGGCGGATGCTGCCGCAACAGACCGAGCTCGCCGCGGCGGTGTTCCGCTGGGCGGCGGGCGCGGAACCCGCGCGACGCGCCGCGACGGTGCTCAAGGCAGACCCGCGCGAGGGCGAATATGACGAACACGGCGATCCGATCATGGACGCCGCAGAGGCGGAGGCGCGCGAGGCGCGTCTGCGCGAAGTGACGACGGAGGGCGACTCCTGATGGCGAATATCGACTACGGCCGCGCTGCCAAGTATTTCCTGCTGCAGGATTTCTGGGTCGGCATGAAGCTGGGACTGAAGTATTTCTTCGGCCCCAAGGCCACCGTGAACTACCCGCACGAGAAGGGGCCCCTGTCGCCCCGGTTCCGTGGCGAACACGCGCTGCGCCGCTATCCCAACGGGGAAGAGCGCTGCATCGCCTGCAAGCTCTGCGAGGCGATCTGCCCGGCGCAGGCGATCACCATCGACGCCGAGCCGCGCGAGGACGGCAGCCGCCGCACCACGCGCTACGACATCGACATGACCAAGTGCATCTATTGCGGCTTCTGCCAGGAAGCCTGCCCGGTCGATGCGATCGTCGAAGGCCCGAATTTCGAGTTCACCACCGAGACCCGCGAAGAGCTCTACTACGACAAGCAGAAGCTTCTCGAGAACGGCGAGCGCTGGGAAGCCGAGATTGCCCGCAACCTCGAACTGGACGCTCCGTATCGGTAACGCAAATGGGAACCTGGGCAGCTGGATTGACGGATAACGACACCGCGCAGGACATCCTGCTCGACGTGGCGGATGGCGGCTACGGCACGTTTGCCGCCACCGTGTCCGAGTGCCTGTCCGAGCTCGCGGCCGGCTATGACGAGGTCACGGTCGATATCTGCGCGGCGGTAACCGTTCTTTTCGCCGCGGCCCAGGGCATCGATTACGGCCCGTCCGTGCAGGACACGCTGGAGACGCGTGCGATGTTCGGCTTCGGAGCGCCGCTCTCGGAACAGATCGCGGCCAAGGCCAATGGCGACGAGATGCAAGCCCTCGCCGAGGGAATCGTCGCCTACGCGGCAGGGCCGACACTGGCGGAGCTTGGCGCGTCGGAAGCGTTCATCGCCGCCTACCGCGCGAAGGCGAGCCGACTCGAGGCGCAGGTTGGAGAGACCGCACGATGAGCAGCACCAAGACCCCCTTCGAGCTGTTCATGGAACAGGCGCAGGAAATGGCCCGCGCCTTCAATCCGGCGCTCGAAAGCTTCAATCCCAAGGGCTTCGAGAAGATGTGGCCCACCATGCCCAAGGATTTCATGGAAATGACCTTCGGCAAGGGTCTTTCCAAGGACGGGCTCGACGCGAAGACGCGGCTGCTCTTGACCTTGGCCGGTCTGACGATGCAAGGGGCGCAGGCGGACACGCAGGTGCGGATGACGGTGCGCCACGCGCTCGAAGCGGGGGCCACCCGCGACGAGATCGCCGAGACCATCGCGCAGATGTCGATGTTTGCCGGTATACCTGCCATGACGCGGGCCATGGAACTGGCACGGGAAGTCATGGAAGACGGAAAGGAACCCGAGGAATGAGCGTTTTCGCCTTCTATCTCTTCGCGCTCTCGACCATCGCGGGCGGGCTGTTCACGGTGATCAGCCGCAACCCGGTGCATTCGGTGCTCTGGCTGATCCTGACCTTCCTGAGCTCGGCGGGGCTCTTCGTCCTTCTGGGCGCCGAGTTCGTGGCGATGCTTCTGGTCATCGTCTATGTCGGCGCGGTCGCGGTGCTCTTCCTCTTCGTGGTGATGATGCTCGACGTCGATTTCGCCGAGCTCAAGGCCGAGATGGCGCGCTACATGCCGCTGGCGCTTCTGATCGCCGTGGTCATCCTGATGCAGTTCGCCATGGCCTTCGGCGCCTGGCAGAGCTCGGAGGCGGCCGAGGGTCTGGTCGCGCAGGCGACGCCCGAGGGGGTGCACAACACCAAGGCGCTGGGGCTCATCCTCTACGACCAGTATTTCCTGCTCTTCCAACTGGCGGGCCTGATCCTGCTGGTCGCGATGATCGGCGCGATCGTCCTGACGCTGCGCCATCGCGCCGACGTCAAGCGGCAGAACGTGCTGGCGCAGATGTATCGCGATCCCAAGACCGCGATGGAGCTGCGCGACGTGAAACCGGGGCAGGGGCTCTGAGGCGATGCTGGGCAACATCTTCATCGGCATCTGCTTCGTGATCGGCATCTACATCCTCTGGATGGTCTGGTCCGGCGCGAGCATCAGCAGTCTCGGTGGCGATGGCGGCGGCTCGGGCGGTGGCGGCATCGTCGAGGGCACCAAGAGTTTCGGGCGCGCGATCGGCTGCGCCTTCGGCGGCTGCTGAGCCGCCAGTGACGGCGGCGCGGGCCTGGGGCACGCGCCGGAGACGACAAAGAACCAGAGCGGGCGACCGCCGGAGGGACGAGATGATCGGGATCGAACACTATCTGACGGTGGCGGCGACGCTGTTCGTCATCGGGATTTTCGGGCTCTTCCTGAACCGCAAGAACGTCATCATCCTGCTGATGTCGATCGAGCTCATGCTCCTGGCGGTGAACATCAATTTCGTCGCCTTCTCGGCGCATCTCAACGATCTCGTGGGCCAGGTCTTCACCCTCTTCGTGCTGACCGTCGCCGCAGCCGAGGCGGCCATCGGCCTTGCGATCCTGGTCTGTTTCTTCCGCAACCGCGGCACCATCGCCGTGGAAGACGTCAACGTGATGAAAGGCTGAATTCATGGAGTCGCTCATCCTCTTCAGCCCGCTCGCGGGTGCGCTCATCGCGGGTTTCGGCTGGAAGCTCATCGGCGAGCGCGGCGCGATGTGGATCTCCACCGGCCTTCTCTTCGTCGCCTGTTTCTTCTCGTGGATCGTCTTCCTGAGCTTCGACGGCGTGACCGAGCAGATCACCATCGCCCGCTGGATCGAGAGCGGCTCGCTCTCGACCGACTGGGCGATCCGCCTCGACCGGCTGACCGCGATCATGCTGATCGTCGTGACGACCGTCTCGGCGCTCGTGCATCTCTACTCGTTCGGCTACATGGCCCATGACGAGAATTTCCGCGAAGGCGAGGTCTACCGCCCGCGCTTCTTCGCCTACCTGTCCTTCTTCACCTTCGCGATGCTGATGCTGGTGACCTCGGACAACCTCGTGCAGATGTTTTTCGGCTGGGAGGGCGTGGGCGTCGCCTCCTACCTCCTGATCGGGTTCTACTACCGCAAGCCCTCGGCCAACGCGGCCGCGATCAAGGCTTTCGTGGTGAACCGGGTTGCCGATTTCGGCTTCGCTCTCGGCATCTTCGCGCTGTTCTTCCTGACCGACTCGATCAGCTTCGACGTGATCTTCTCCGAGGCACCGCGCCTGGCCGAGACGCAGATCTGGTTCCTCTGGGAGAACGCCAACGCGGCCGAGCTGGTGGCCTTCCTCCTCTTCATCGGGGCGATGGGCAAATCGGCGCAGCTTCTGCTGCACACCTGGCTGCCGGACGCGATGGAGGGCCCGACCCCGGTGTCGGCGCTGATCCACGCCGCGACCATGGTGACCGCGGGCGTGTTCCTCGTCTGCCGCATGTCGCCGCTGATGGAGTTCGCGCCGCAGGCGACCGGCTTCATCACCTTCCTCGGCGCCATGACCGCGTTCTTCGCCGCGACCGTCGGCCTCGTGCAGACCGACATCAAGCGGGTGATCGCCTATTCGACCTGTTCGCAGCTCGGCTACATGTTCGTTGCGGCGGGTGTCGGCGTCTACTCGGCGGCGATGTTCCACCTCTTCACGCACGCCTTCTTCAAGGCGATGCTGTTCCTCGGCGCGGGCTCGGTCATCCATGCGATGCATCACGAGCAGGACATGCGGAACTACGGCGGTCTGCGCTCGAAGATCCCCTATACCTTCTGGGCGATGATGATCGGCACGCTGGCCATCACCGGTGTCGGCATCCCGCTCACCCATATCGGCTTCGCGGGCTTCCTGTCGAAAGACGCGGTGATCGAGAGCGCCTGGGCCGGGACCAATGGCGGCTTCGCCTTCTGGGCTCTGGTCATCGCCGCGCTCTTCACCAGCTTCTATTCCTGGCGGCTGATTTTCCTGACCTTCTTCGGCAAGCCTCGCGGCGACAAGCACACCCACGATCATGCGCATGAAAGCCCGATGGTTATGCTGATCCCGCTCGGCGTGCTGGCGGTCGGCTCGGTGCTGGCGGGCATGATCTGGTACAGCAGCTTCTTCGGCAGCCACGACACGGTGAACCGCTTCTTCGGCATCGGCGCCAATGGCGGACATGCCGTCGCTGCCGCCGAAGAGCATGGCGAGGCAGAAGCGCATGGCGAGGCCGCGTCGCATGACGAGCCTGCAGCCGAGGGCGACAGCCATGCGGTGGCGAGCGAGGCTGCACCGGCTGAGGCGGGCGAGGACCACGCCGCGACCGACGGCGCGGAGCACGGCTCCGAGGGCGAGGCCCATGCCTACGCTCCCGGCGACGGCGCGATCTACATGGCACCCGACAACCACGTGATGGACGACGCGCACCACGCGCCGGTCTGGGTCAAGATCTCGCCCTTCATCGCCATGCTGATCGGCTTTGCGGTGGCGTATCTCTTCTACATCGTGAACCCGGCGCTGCCGAAGAAGCTCGCCGAGAACCAGCGGCCCCTCTACCTGTTCCTCCTGAACAAGTGGTATTTTGACGAGATCTACAATTTCGTCTTCGTGCGGCCCGCCAAGGCGCTGGGGCGGTTCCTCTGGAAGCGCGGCGACGGCAACGTCATCGACGGCTCGATCAACGGCGTGGCGATGGGCGCGGTGCCCTTCCTCACGCGGCTCGCGGGCCGCGCGCAGTCCGGCTACATCTTTACCTATGCCTTCACGATGGTGATCGGGCTCGCGCTCCTGATCACCTGGATGACGCTCAGCGGCGGAGCGCAGTAAGACCCATGGACAATCTCCTCTCCATCGTCACCTTCCTGCCCGCTCTCGCGGCCCTGATCCTCGGCGTGTTCCTGCGCGGCGGCGACGCCGCGGCGGATCGCAACGCCAAGTGGCTGGCGCTGATCGCCACCTCGGCGACCTTCGTGATCTCGCTCTTCATCCTGGCGCAGTTCGACCCGGCCGATACCGGCTTCCAGATGGTCGAAGAGGGCGCTTGGCTTCTCGGCCTGACCTACAAGATGGGCGTCGACGGCATCTCGGTTCTCTTCGTGATGCTCACGACCTTCATCATGCCCCTGGTCATCGCCGCGTCCTGGGAGGTGAAGACCCGCGTCAAGGAATACATGATCGCCTTCCTGCTCCTGGAGACGCTGATGCTCGGCGTGTTCATGGCGCTGGACCTGGTGCTCTTCTACCTGTTCTTCGAAGGCGGCCTGATCCCGATGTTCCTGATCATCGGCATCTGGGGCGGGGCGAACCGCATCTATGCGTCGTTCAAGTTCTTCCTCTACACCTTCCTCGGCTCGGTCCTGATGCTGGTCGCGATGGTGGCGATGTATGCCGATGCGGGCACGACGGATATCCCGACGCTCCTGAACCACGAGTTCTCGGCAGGCAGCTTCAACCTTCTCGGCATCCACGTGGTCGGCGGTCTCCAGACCATGCTGTTCCTCGCCTTCTTCGCGAGCTTCGCGGTGAAGATGCCGATGTGGCCGGTCCACACCTGGCTGCCGGACGCCCACGTTCAGGCCCCGACCGCGGGCTCGGTCGTGCTGGCCTCGATCCTTCTGAAGATGGGCGGCTACGGCTTCCTGCGCTTCTCGCTGCCGATGTTCCCCATCGGCGCCGATGTCCTGGCGCCGCTGGTCCTCTGGATGTCGGCCATCGCCATCGTCTACACGAGCCTCGTGGCGCTGGTGCAGGAGGACATGAAGAAGCTCATCGCCTATTCGTCGGTCGCCCATATGGGCTACGTGACCATGGGCATCTTCGCCGCCAACCAGCAGGGCATCGACGGCGCGATCTTCCAGATGCTGAGCCACGGCTTCATCTCCGGCGCGCTCTTCCTCTGCGTCGGCGTGATCTATGACCGGATGCACACTCGCGAGATCGACGCCTATGGCGGTCTCGTGAACCGCATGCCGGCCTACGCGATGATCTTCATGCTCTTCACCATGGCCAATGTCGGCCTGCCCGGCACCAGCGGGTTCATCGGCGAGTTCCTGACGCTCATGGGCGTGTTCCAGGTCAACACCTGGGTGGCGCTGGTCGCGACCTCGGGCGTGATCCTGTCGGCGGCCTACGCGCTCTGGCTCTACCGCCGGGTCGTCATGGGCGACCTGATCAAGGAGAGCCTGCGCTCCATCACCGACATGAGCCGCCGCGAGAAGGCGATCTTCGCCCCGCTCGTCATCATGACCATCTGGATGGGCGTCTACCCCGCGCCGATCCTCGACCGCATCGGCCCCTCGGTCGAGGCGCTGGTCGAACAGGTCGATACCGCCATTGCCCGCGCGCCCGCCGAGAACGCGGTCGCCGCCGAAAGCCATTGAGGACCGAGGACGCGACATGATCCAGACCGACCTCTCCGTCATCCTGCCCGAAATCGTGCTGTCGCTCTTTGCGATGGGCGCGCTTGTCGGCGCGGTCTACACCCAGAAGGACCGGCTCGCCCCGGCGCTCGTGTGGCTGACCGCCGGTCTCTTCGTTGCGCTCGGTCTCTGGATCGGCACGACCGGAACCGGCACTCGCGAGGCCTTCGGCGGCATGTTCGTCGACGACGCCTTCGCGCGCTTCTCCAAGGTAACGATCCTGCTCTCCGCCGCCGCGGTGCTCCTGATGTCCGAGGGCTACATGGCCCGCCGCGACCTCCTGCGCTTCGAATATCCGCTTCTGGTGACGCTTTCGGTCGTCGGCATGATGATGATGGTGTCCGCGGGCGATCTGATGGCGCTCTACATGGGGCTCGAGCTGCAGTCGCTGGCGCTTTACGTCGTGGCCTCGCTGCGGCGCGACAGCGTGAAGTCGACCGAGGCGGGCCTGAAATACTTCGTCCTCGGCGCGCTGTCGTCGGGCCTGCTTCTTTACGGCGCGTCGCTGGTCTACGGCTTCGCGGGCACCACGCTCTTCACCGGCGTGATCGAGGCGGCGTCGCAGGATCCCTCGCTCGGTCTGCTCTTCGGCCTTGTCTTCCTGTCGGCGGGTCTCGCCTTCAAGGTCTCGGCGGTGCCCTTCCACATGTGGACGCCCGACGTCTACGAAGGCGCGCCGACGCCGATCACCGCGTTCTTCGCGACCGCGCCCAAGGTGGCGGCGATGGGCCTCTTCGCCCGCGTCATGGTCGGCGCGTTCGGGTCGGTCACCGCGGATTGGCAGCAGATCCTCGCGTTCCTCTCGGTCCTGTCGATGTTCCTCGGCGCCGTCGCCGCGATCGGTCAGACCAATATCAAGCGCCTGATGGCCTATTCCTCGATCGCCCATATGGGCTATGCACTCATGGGCCTCGCGGCCGGAACCGAGCTCGGCGTGCAGGCGATGCTGATCTACATGGCGATCTACGTGACCATGAACGTCGGCACCTTCGCCTTCATCCTGTCGATGCAGCATGACGGCCAGCCGGTCACGGATATCGCCTCGCTCAACATGTATTCCAAGGTCGAGCCAGGCAGGGCGCTGGCGATGCTGGTCTTGCTCTTCAGCCTTGCGGGCGTGCCGCCGCTCGTCGGCTTCTTCGGCAAGCTCTACGTGCTGCGCGCCGCCTACGAGGCCGGGCTCGCCTGGCTTGCGGTCGCGGGCGTGGTGGCGAGCGTCATCGGCGCCTTCTACTACCTGCGCATCGTCTACTACATGTATTTCGGCGAAGAGACCGACCGCGGCCTCGACAAGGGTGGCTCGGCGGTGCTCTGGGCGTTCCTCGTGGTGCCGGCGATCCTGATGGTGGCGGGGGTGGTGAACCTCTTCGGCATCGAGGGCGCCGCGGCGGCAGCGGCGGCGACGCTTGTCCAGTAAACCGGTCGCACATCCGGATCGAGACGCGGGCCTCAGGCCCGCGTCGCCATTTCTGGGCAGCCCTTTCGAGGCGGTCCAAGGCCGCTCGGCATGAGCTGGCCCGCGGCATATGGGCGGGTGATGCTCGCCGAGACCGACAGCACGATGGACGAGGCGCGCCGCCAGTCGGCCCACCGCGCCGCGCCCTTCTGGGTCTTCGCCGAACGTCAGACCGCCGCGCGCGGTCGCAGGGGCCGGGCTTGGGCGCATCCCGAGGGCAATTTCTCGGCCACGCTCGTTCTGCGCCCCGAGGGCGGCCCGGCACAGGCGGCCCTGCGCTCCTTCGTCGCCGCTCTGGCGCTGTACGACGCCTTCGTCGCCCTGACAGGACGCCCCGAGCCCTTCGCGCTGAAATGGCCCAACGACGTCCTTCTGAACGGCGGCAAGGTGGCGGGCATCCTGCTAGAGGGCGGAGGCGACGGGGTCGTGGCCATCGGCATCGGCGTGAACCTGATCGCCGCGCCGGATCGCGACAGCGTGGAGCCGGGGGCGGTGCCGCCGGTGTCGCTCCTCTCCGAGACCGGAGCCGCCGTCACGCCCGAGCAATGCCTCGACGCGCTGGCCGACGCCTATGCGGCGCGAGAAGCGAGCTTTGCGGCCTACGGCTTCGGCCCGACGCGAGAGGCCTGGCTGGCCCGCGCCGCCCGTCTCGGCCAGCCCGTCAACGCCCGCACCGGGCGCTCCGAGACCACCGGCACCTTCGAGACGGTGGACGCGCAGGGCCAACTTGTTCTAAAGACCTCTGCCGGTCGGGTCGCGATCCCGGCGGCTGACGTTCATTTCTGATCGGGGGAGGGCGGAGATGCTGCTCGCCATTGATTGCGGCAACACCAACACGGTCTTCTCGATCTGGGACGGCACCGAGTTCCTCGCCACCTGGCGCACCGCGACCGATCACCTGCGCACCGCCGACCAGTATTATGTCTGGCTCTCGACGCTGATGAACCTGCAGGGGATCGAGGCGCAGATCACCGACATGATCGTCTCATCGACCGTGCCGCGCGTGGTCTTCAACCTGCGCGTCCTCGCGGATCGCTACTTCAACACGCGGCCGCTGGTGGTCGGCAAACCCGATTGCGCGCTGCCCATCGACGTGCGCGTCGACGCCGGGACGCAGGTCGGCCCGGACCGGCTGGTGAACACCGTCGCGGGCTATGACCTCTTCGGCGGCGACCTGATCGTCGTCGATTTCGGCACCGCCACCACCTTCGACGTGGTCGCACCGGATGGCGCCTACGAGGGCGGCGTGATCGCGCCCGGCGTGAACCTCAGCCTGCAGGCGCTGCACGAGGCTGCGGCGGCCTTGCCGCATGTCGACATCTCCCGCCCGCAGAGCGTCGTCGGCACCAACACTGTCGCCTGCATGCAGTCGGGCATCTTCTGGGGCTATGTCGGCGTGGTCCGCGAGATCTGCGCGCGCATCCGCGCCGAGCGCGACCGCCCCATGAAAGTGGTCGCCACCGGCGGGCTTGCGCCGTTGTTCCAGCAGGCCGACGATCTATTTGACGCATTCAAGGACGAGCTGACGATGCACGGGCTGACCGTGATCCATCGGCACAATCAAACTGACGACAGGACATTGAATGAGCGGTGAACGCATCATCTACCTGCCCCTCGGCGGGGCCGGTGAAATTGGTATGAATTGCTATGTCTACGGGTACGGCAAGCCGGGCGAGGAGCGGCTGATCGTCGTCGATCTCGGCGTGACCTTCCCCGACATGGACGGATCGCCCGGCGTCGATCTGATCTTCCCCGACATCGCCTGGCTCAAGGAGCGGCGCGAAAGGATCGAGGGCATCTTCATCACCCATGCCCACGAGGACCATATCGGCGCCGTCGCGCATTACTACGAGGCGCTCGGCGCGCCGGTTCACGCCCGCGCCTTCACCGCCAATATCGCGCGGCGCAAGATGGAGGAATTCGGCCATCCCGAAAACGCCGTGACCACGGCCTCGGCCTGGCCCGAAACCGTATCGGCGGGCCCCTTCAAGGTCGGCTTCCTGCCGATCTCGCACTCCATTCCCGAAAGCTCGGCGCTCGTCATCGACACGCCCGAGGGGCGGCTGGTCCATTCGGGCGATTTCAAGCTCGACCACGATCCGGTCGTCGGCGAGCCCTTCGACCGCGATCTCTGGGACAGCGTCGCGAAAGAGGGCGTCAAGGCACTGGTCTGCGATTCGACCAACGTCTTCTCGGTCCACGAGGGACGCTCGGAGGCCACGGTCGGCCCGGAGATCGAGAAGCTGGTCGCGGCCCAGAAGGGCATCGTCTGCGCGACCACCTTCGCCTCGAACGTGGCGCGCCTGAAGACGCTCGCGGAGGCTGGCAACCGGGCCGGGCGCTCGGTGGTGCTTCTTGGGCGCGCGATGCGGCGGATGGTCGAGGCGGCGGTCGAGACCGGCGTCCTGACCGACTTCCCCAAGACCGTCCCGGTCGAGGAGGCCTCGAACATCCCGCGCGAAAACCTGATGCTGATCGTGACCGGCAGCCAGGGCGAACGGCGCGCCGCTTCGGCGCAGCTCGCCCGCGGCAAGCATTTCGGCATCGAACTGGGCGAAGGCGATCTGTTCCTCTTCTCGTCCAAGACCATCCCCGGCAACGAGCGCGGCGTGATCCGCATCATCAACCAGCTCTCGGAACTGGGCGTCGACGTGGTGGATGACAGCTCGGGTCGGTATCACGTCTCGGGCCATGCCAACCGTCCCGATCTCGAGGCGATGCACGATCTCGTCGGCCCGCAGATCGTGATTCCGATGCATGGCGAGCACCGCCACCTCCGCGAACATGTGGCGCTCGCCAAGGGCCGCGGACGGCAGGCGGTTCTGGCGGTGAACGGCACCATGGTGTCGCTCTCCGGGAACAAGCCCGAGGTGGTCGACTATGTCGAGACCGGGCGCACCTATCTCGACGGCTCGGTGCAGATCGGCGCGCTGGACGGCGTCGTGCGCGACCGCATCCGCATGGCGCTCAACGGCCACGTTCTGGTGACGCTGATCGTCGACGAGGAGAACGAGGCCCTCGGCGATCCCTGGTGCGAGACAATGGGCCTGCCCGAAACCGGACGTTCGCGCCAGTCCCTGGTCGAAGTTCTGGAAGAGGAGCTGGCCGAGGTCATCGGGCGCGCGGGCAAGAAGACCATGCGCGACGACGCGGCCCTCGAAGAAGCGCTCCGCCGCGCGACGCGGAATGCCGCGCAGAACGAGATCGGCAAGAAGCCGGAAGTCACCGTGGTGATCTCGCGCCTGAGCTGAGGACGCGTCTGGTCCCGTTCCCCAAATGAAAAAGGTCGGCGCCTGGGCGCCGACCTTTTTTGATGTGAGGCTGTAAGGCCCGGTCGAGACCGGCAGGTCACCCGGCGCGGCGATCCTCGAAGCTCATGGCGATGAAGCTCGGCATATGGTCGCCCATGCCGACAACATTGTCGCGCTTGCCGCCGCGATCGCGGTCGCGGGAGTCGCGGGACTTGTCGCGCGGCTTGGACGGTTCCTCGGATTTGACTGGCTCGGCGGCGGGCTTCGGAGCCTCGGGCGCCTTGTTCTCCTGCTTCTGGGGCTGGTCGGGCTTTTTCGAGCGCGACCGCGAGCGCGAGGATTTCTTCGGCGCCTCTTCCTGCGTCTCCGCCTCGGGCGCGGCTTCCTGCTGGATCGGGTTCTCCGCGAGCGGAATTTCCTTCTGGATCAGGTGCTCGACATCCTCGAGGTTCTTCTCGTCGCGGGTGTTGCAGAGCGTCACCGCCTTGCCTTCGCGGCCCGCGCGCCCGGTCCGACCGATCCGGTGGACGTAATCCTCGGCATGGCCGGGGACGTCGAAATTGATGACATGGCTGACCGACGGCACGTCGAGACCGCGGGCGGCCACGTCGGAGGCCACGAGGATCTTCAACTCGCCATTGCGGAAACCATCGAGCGTCCGCGTGCGCTGCGACTGGTCCAGATCGCCATGGATCGGTGCGGCGTCATAGCCGTATTTCTTGAGCGATTTCGCGACGATATCCACGTCCACCTTGCGGTTGCAGAAGATGATCGCGTTGGTCAGCCGCTCACCCTCGCCGTCGATCACGGCGCGCAGCACGGCGCGTTTTTCGCTGTCGGCGCGGTCGCGGCGGGTGGCCTTGATCATCACCACCGACTGCTCGATCGTTTCCGACGCGGTCGCCTGGCGCGCCACCTCGATCCGGGCCGGGTTGGAGAGGAAGGTGTTGGTGATCCGCTCGATCTCGGCCGCCATGGTGGCCGAGAAGAACAGCGTCTGGCGGGTGAAGGGCGTCAGCCCGAAGATGCGTTCGATATCGGGGATGAAGCCCATGTCGAGCATCCGGTCGGCCTCGTCCACGACCATGACCTTGACGTCCGACAGGATCAGCTTGCCGCGCTCGAAATGGTCGAGAAGGCGGCCAGGGGTCGCGATCAGGACATCGACGCCCTTGTCGATCAGGGCTTCCTGCTCCTTGAAGCTGACGCCGCCGATCAGGAGCGCCTTGGTCAGCTTCACATGCTTGGCATAGGTGTCGAAGTTCTCGGCCACCTGAGCTGCCAGTTCCCGCGTCGGGCAGAGCACGAGGCTCCGCGGCATCCGCGCCCGGGCCCGTCCGCGGGCGAGCATGGTGATCATCGGAAGGGTGAAGCTGGCGGTCTTGCCCGTACCCGTCTGGGCGATGCCCAGAACGTCGCGCCCTTCGAGCGCATGCGGGATCGCGCCCGCCTGGATTGGGGTCGGCGTCTCGTAGCCGGCTTCGTCGATAGCTTTCAGCACTTTCGGGCTGAGATTCAGGTCAGCAAATTTGGTCATGTGTATCCGTTGATTACGGACACATCATGGCCCGTACGTCTGCGTCTGAATGCGGGTAAATCCGCGTCAACGGCGAGAGCAGCCTCGCGCGCGTGCTGCGTTGTAGCGAAAACCGCGCCCGCGGTCAATCTGCCCTTCTTTTCAGAGGCTTTGTGCAAGATGCGGCAAATGCGCCGCGACAAACGGGTCCGGATCGAAGGGCAGGCGGCGCAAAAGCCCCTCGCGCTCGAGCGCCCGGGTCAGGTCCGGGGTCGCGGTGGCGACCTCGTCGAAGAAGGTTCGGAGCGCGTCCTCGCCGCCCTCGGCCTCGATCGCGCGGAAGAGATCGAAGAGCGACAGCGCGCCCTCTTGCCGGACCTGCGGCTTGAGCTCAGACCGGTAGGAGCCCTTACTCATCCGGTAGCGGAAGGCGGCGAGGAAATGCTCCGGGTCGGCAGCATGGAAATGCGCCAGCGTGGTCTCTGGCAGTGCCACTTCGCCCGGGTTCTGCTGGCCGTCGAGGATGACGTTGTGGATCTTCACCTGCTGGCCCTTGGTGCCGGGGCGGAAGAAGAGTTTGCCCGCCACATGGCTCAGAAACCCGCCCGAGAGGTGCTGCGCCCAAGGTCCGAAGACCCGGGTCGCGGCCTCCCGCCGGGCGGTCTGGGCCAGGTGAAACGCCTTGAAGCTGCGCGTGCCGGGCCGGTCGCCCGCGCCGGGCGCCAGCGCCTCGATGGGCCGGACGCGCGCGCAGAGCGCAGTGTCGGGCAGCGCGGCCAGTTGCCCGGCCACCGGCGTCTCGGCGATCAGGAACTCGTCGACGTCGATATGCGCCAGCCAGTCGAGCCCGCGCACCGTGTTGTTGGCGTGCCGCGCATTCGCCGCCTGCCGGTTCTGGTGCATTTCGGGGCGTCCCTTGCGCTTCTCCCACCAGGCCGCGTCGGTGTGGCGCGCGGTGATCGCGGGATGGGCGTTCAGCCCGTCGAGCGCCTCGGGATCGTCCTCGTCGAGATAGAGATGCAGGGCCGAGGCCCCGGCCTCGAGATGCCAGGCGGCGAAGCGGGCGATCTCGGGAAGCGGGGCCTTGATGGTCGAGACGACGCCCCAGCGCGTCATGCGGCGAGCCCGCCGAAGACCCGCGCCACCGCGCCGTCGAGATCGAGCGGACGCTCGATCAGCATGCCGAAACTCGCAAGCCGCTCGCGCAGCTCGGCCGTGTCGCTGCAGACCTCGTCGAAGAAGAGCCGCAGACCGTCCTCGCCCTCTTCCTCGTCGAGGAAGGCCAGAAGATCGGCGAGGCCCATCTTCTCGGGATCGCTGTCGCGCTTCCGATAGGAGCCGCGGGCGCGGCGGAAGGCGAAGTGATCGCGGAACGTCTCCCATGACGGGGCGTGCAGATGGGCAAGCTTCAGCCCGTCGAGCTTGGTGCCGTTGGTCACGACCTCGGGCCCGGATTTCAACGCATGGATGCCGAGGCGGACCGGACCGAGACCGGTGCGCGCGAAGATCTTTCCCGAGGTATGGCTGAGATAGCCGCCGTAGAGATGCAGCCCGAAGGTCGGGTAGATCTCCTGCACCACGCTCTTGCGCTGTCCGGCCTCGCGATGCGTCGTCTTGAAATGACGCATCGGATGGCCCGGCGCGGGCGCGAGCAGTTCGACGGGCATCACCCGGCCCCAGGCAAGCGTCGGCGGCAGCGCCATCAGCACATCGGCGACGGGACGGTCGGGCAGCAGGAACTCGTCGAGATCGATATGGCCGAGGAAATCCACCGTGCTTTCCTGCGCGGCGAGACTGCGGGTCGCGAGCCAGGCTTGCCGCAGCTGGTGCTCCTCCATCCGCTCCTTGCCCTGCGCCTGCCACCAGCCGGTATCGGTGACCGTCACCCGCACCCGCGGATCGCGCGCCAGCATCGCCTCAGCCTCGGGGTTCGGCTCGTCGAGATGCAGATCCAGAACCGCCGCGCCCAGTTCCAGATGATGCGCGGCGAAGCGCGCGATGGCCGGTGCGGGCCCGCGCAGCATGGACACGAGACCCCAGCGCAGCACCCGCGCCGAGGCCGGAACCCGCGCGGCGGGGACCGGCACGATCATCTCGCGCTTGGGAGGCTTTTCGGTGCTTGTGCCGGTCGCCTCGATCTCCTGCTTGGCACGGCGTTCGCGGCGGGTCTTCATCACCGCGAGGCGGCGGAACACCGTTCGCGGATCGTGGATCAGAAGGTCGAGCAGCCGGTGGGCGAGGGGCGCGACAACGGAATCGCCCTCGGCCTCCTGCCAGAGACGGCCCAGCATGTTCACGTCGAGACCGCCGCCGACCAGCGAATAGGGGTCCATCTCCAGCGCCAGCTGGCCGCGGGTCTTGTTGTCGAGCGGAAAGACCTTTTCGGGCGGACGGCCCGAGAACAGCCGCTCGGTCTCGTAAAGCTTCATCGTCCCGAAGAGCGTCGAGAGCGCCAGCCCGACAGAGCGCTGCACCGGCGTCATCCCGTGATCGCCGAAGGTGGTGATCGCCGAGACGAGCCAGCGCGAATCGAGCCCCTCGAGCAGCGTGTCGGCCTCTTCTGCCCAGAGCCTCTGGAAGAGGGCAGGGGCGTGGTCCGGAAAGCTGCGTTTTCTCAGATGCGCCACCACCAGTCCGTGCAGGAAGCCCAGCTCCGCCCCGCCGGTAAATTCGCGCCTGAGCTCGAACCGCTTCCGGTGATAGGCCGAGCGGAAGGGCGGCGCCTCATCGGGATCGTCGGCGGGCTCGGACACGATGCAGCCCCTGAGTGCGGCGAGATCGGTATCCAGGGGCGCCAGTGCCTCGCCCGGGCCATAGGTGATCGGATCGCGCCGCCCCTCCATCTGGGCCAGCACGGCAGAGATTCCCCCGGGATAGGTCGGACGCGTCTCGCTCATGCGCGAAGTCTGACCGAGGCTCCGGGCGCGGACAAGGCACGCGCGAGGAGTTTCGGTGGCAAGAGCCTCCGCGCGGAACGATCCCGCGTCGCGTGTGTTCGGCTCGAAACACCTCAACGAGAAAGGGACAGGTTTGGGCCTTCTGGGAATACTGCTTTCGCTCGGGCTTCTGATGTATCTCGCCTATCGCGGGATCACGGTGCTCGTCCTCGCGCCGCTCCTGGCGCTTCTGGCAACGCTCTTCGCCGGGCAGGGCCGCCTTCTGGCGACCTATACCGAGGTGTTCATGCCCGCTTTGGGCAACTACCTCCTGACCTTCTTCCCGCTGTTCCTCCTGGGCGCGATCTTCGGCAAGCTCATGGCCGATAGCGGCTCGGCGCGCACCATCGCCGAGTGGTTCACCGACAAGATCGGCGGCAGCCAGGCGATCGCGGCGGTGGTGCTTTCCTGCGGGGTGCTGACCTATGGCGGCGTGTCGCTCTTCGTCGTGGCCTTTGCCGTCTATCCCATTGCGAACGCGCTCTTTCACCGCTCCTCGACGCCGAAGCGGTTGATCCCGGCGGCCCTGGCGCTCGGCTCCTTCACCTTCACCATGACCGCCTTCCCGGGCACGCCCGCGATCCAGAACGCGATCCCCGCGCCCTATTTCGGCACGACGCCCTTCGCCGCGCCGGTGCTCGGCACCATCGCCGGTCTGATCATGATGGTCGGCGGCATTCTCTGGCTCAACATGCGCCGCGCCCGGGCCGAGGCGCGGGGCGAGGGCTACGGCGATCACGAGCGGACCGATGCCGATGCCGAGCCGCCCGCCTCGGGGTTGCCGGGGATGGCCGTCGCGGTCCTGCCGGTCGTCGCGGTGATCTCGATCAACGCGCTCTGCACCTATGTGGTGTTCCCGGCCTTCGACTATTCCTATCTCGGGACCGACGAATACGGCGACACGACCATCGACGACGTGCGCGGCATCTGGTCGATCATCGTCGCCATGGTGGCGGCGATCGTCCTCTGTATCGCGCTCAACCTCAAACGCCTCGAACATCTGATGGAGAGCGTGAACAAGGGCACGATGGGCTCGCTCCTGCCGGTCTTCAACACTGCCTCCGAGGTCGGCTACGGCGCGGTCATCGCATCGCTCCCTGCCTTCGCGGTGGTGCGCGACGCGGTGCTCGGCGTCTCCTCCAATCCGCTGGTCTCGGTCGCGGTCGCCACCAACGTGCTTGCAGGCATCACCGGCTCGGCCTCGGGCGGCATGTCCATCGCGCTCGAAACCCTGGGCGAGCGCTTCCGGGAGATGGCGGAACAGTCCGATATCAGCCTCGAGCTCATGCACCGGGTGACGGCGCTGGCCTCGGGTGGTCTCGACGCGCTCCCGCACAATGGCGCGGTCATCACGCTCCTCGCGATCACCGGGCTGACCCACAAGCAGAGCTATTCCGACATCTTCGTCGTCGCCGTCGCGATCCCGCTCCTGGCCACGGTCGCGGTGATCGCGCTCGGCTCCGTCATCGTGCTCTGAGACCCGCCAAGCCCGCCATCGGCGCGTCCCACCTCTGGCAGGGGCGCGCCGCAAGAGGGCCTCATCTGTCTATAAATATTCCCGGGGAGCGCGAGGGGCGGGCCCCTCGCTCCCGAACGCGCCGCCAAGCCCGACCGCTCGAGGCCCAGGCCGTCACTCGACGCTGCGCAGATACTCCATCACCGCCGCGCGCACGGATTGCTCGCCGCGATGCCGCGCGTCGCAGATCACCTTGCGCACCTCGTCGAGCCGGGTCCGCATCAGGAGATGCTTGACCGGCCCGATCGACGCCGGACGCATCGAGAGCGCCCTGAGCCCGATGGCGGCGAAACAGAGCGCCTCGATCGGGCGGCCCGCATCCTCGCCGCAGAAGGAGAGCGGCGTATCGGTTTCCTGGCAGCGCTCGACCACCCGCTCCACGAAGCTCAGGAACGAGGTGTTGAGCGTGTCGTAGCGCCGCCGCACCCGCTCGTTCTCGCGGTCGGCGGCGAAGAAGAACTGTTTCAGGTCGTTGCCGCCGATCGAGACGAAATCGACCTCTTGGAAGAAGCGCTTGGGCGCATAGGCGAGGCTCGGCGTCTCGAGCATCGCGCCGATCTCGACCGTTTCCGGCAGGGCGTGGCCGAGCCGCGCTTCGCGGCTGACCGCCTTGTCCATCTCCGCGCGCGCCGCGCGGTATTCCTCGAGCTGGGCGATGAAGGGGAACATGATCGACAGGGGCCGCCCGTTGGCGGCGCGCAGAAGCGCCTGGAGCTGCATCCTCAGCACGCCCGGCTTGTCGAGACCGACCCGGATCGCCCGCCAGCCGAGCGCGGGGTTCGGCTCGTCATTGGGCTTCATGTAAGGCAGCACCTTGTCCGAGCCGATATCGAGCGTCCGGAACACAACGCGCTTGCCATGCGCCGCATCGAGCACGCGCGCATAGATCGCCGCCAGCTCGTTCCGGCGCGGCATCTGGTTGCGCACGAGGAACTGCAACTCGGTGCGGAAGAGGCCCACACCCTCGGCGCCGGAACTGTCGAGCGAGGGCAGGTCGGCCATCAGACCAGCATTCATCGTCAGGACCACGCGGGTGCCGCAGGCGGTGACGCAGGTGGTGTCGCGGATCGAGGCGTAGCGCTCCAGCGCCTTGGCCTGCATCGCCATCTTGTCGCGGAAGGCGCTGACGACCGTGTCGTCGGGGCGCAGATGCACGATGCCCTGATCGCCGTCGACCATGATGTGATCGCCGTTGAGCGCCTCGGTCGTGATCCGCCCGGCATGAATCACCAGCGGGATCGCCAGCGCGCGGGCGACGATGGCGGCGTGGCTTCCGACCGAGCCTTCCTCGAGCACGATGCCCTTGAGCGACCGACCGTAATCCAGAAGCTCGCCCGGCCCGATATTGCGCGCGATCAGCACCGGATCGGGCGGCATCTCGGCGCCGGTCTCCGACCCCTGTCCGGTCAGGATTCGCAACAGCCGGTTGGAGAGATCGTCGAGATCCTGGAGCCGTTCGCGCAAATAGGGATCCGTCGCTTCGCCGAGACGGGCGCGGGCCTTGGACTGCTCCTTCTCGACCGCGGATTCCGCGGAAAGACCGCGGGCGATGTCCTCGTCCATGCGCCGGAGCCAGCCCTTGGAGTTAGCGAACATCCGGTAGGCTTCGAGCACCGCGACCTGCTCGGGATCCTCGGCCCCGGCGAGCAGGTCGTCGACCGAGATCCTGAGCTCGTCGACCGCGGCGTGCAGCCGCGCCAGTTCCTTGTCGGGATCGTCCGCGACGAGGTTGGTGACGACGACGCGGGGCTCGTGCAGCCAGACATGGCCCTCGGCCGTGCCCTCCTGGCCCTGCGTGCCGCGCAGGAGAACCGGCTGGGTATGGCGCGCCTTGAGCGCCGCGCCTTCACCCACGAAGGCGCCAAGCTCGGCCATCTCGGCCAGGACCATCGCCACCACCTCGAGCGCGTAGCATTCGTCCGCGGTGAACTCGCGCGCGGTCTTGGACTGCACGACCAGGACGCCGAGCTTCTCGCCCAGCCGCTGGATCGGCACGCCGAGAAAGCTCGAGTAAATCTCTTCGCCGGTCTCGGGCATGTAGCGGAAGCCGCGCGCGGAAGGGGCGTCGGCGGTATTGACCGTTTGCCCGGTGCGCGCCACGCGGCCGACGAGACCTTCGCCGAGTTTCATCCGGGTCTGGTGCACGGCCTCGGCCTTCAGGCCCTCGGTGGCGCAGAGCTCCAGCGTCTCGTCATCCCGGAAAAGGTAGATCGAGCAGACCTCGGTCCCCATCGAGTCGGCGGTAAGATGGGTGATCTTGTCGAGACGCTCCTGTCCCGCCGCCTCTTCCGCCATGGTGTCGCGGAGGCGTCCGAGAAGTTTCCGGCTTTCGCTTTCGCTGCGGTCGGGCATCTACGCGATCCTTGGGGTGTCCCGGGGACAAGCTATAGGGGAGAGCGGGGGGCAAGGGGAAGAGCGCGCGCCACGGAAGCCGCTTGCAGACCCGCATCGGAGGCCCGTGACGGTGGCGTTTTGTGCGATCCCGCGATGGACATTACGCCGGAGATGCCGAGCGTAGCATCGGTGCGAGCGATGCACCGGGGGGCTCTGCGCCCCGAGCGCTCCGCCCTGATCGGCCCTGATCGCCGACGATCCTCGATGAGCGGCGTCCTGAACGAGCGCCGCTCCGGCAAGACCGCTCAGGCCTTCTCCAGCTCGAACGCGTCGTGCAGCGCCTGCACCGCCAGCTCCATGTAGCGCCGGTCGATCAGCACCGAGATCTTGATCTCGGAGGTCGCGATGATCTTGATGTTGATGTTCTCGCGCGCCAGCGTGTCGAACATCTTTGCCGCGACCCCGGCATGGCTGCGCATGCCGATGCCCACGACCGATACCTTGGCGACCTCGGTCTCGGTCTCCAGCCGCTCGTAGCCCAGTTTCCCGGCCGTCCGCGCCTCTTCCAGCGCCTTCTCGGCGCGCTTGAGCTGGTCGGTCGGGCAGGAGAAGGTCATGTCGGTGACCCCGCCCTCGTGGTGCTGGTAGTTCTTCTCCGAGATGTTCTGGACGATCATGTCCACGTTCACACCCGCCTCGGCCAGCGTGCCGAAGATCGCCGAGGCGATGCCCGGCCGGTCCTCGACCGTCACCAGCGTCACCTTGGCCTCGTCGCGGGAATAGGCCACCCCGGCCACGACTTTCGATTCCATGATGTCCTCCTCGCCCGTGACGAGCGTTCCGGCCTCGTCCGAGACCTCTTCGAAGCTCGACAGAACCCTGAGCTTCACCTTGTAGCGCATGGCCAGTTCGACCGACCGGGTCTGCAGCACCTTGGCGCCGAGGCTGGCGAGCTCGAGCATCTCCTCGAAGGCGATGCGGTCGAGCTTGCGGGCCTTGGCGCAGATCCGCGGATCGGTGGTGTAGACGCCGTCCACATCCGTGTAGATGTCGCAGCGCTCGGCATCGAAGGCGGCGGCGAAGGCCACCGCGGTCGTGTCCGACCCGCCGCGTCCGAGCGTGGTGATCCGGGCCTCGGGGCTCAGCCCCTGGAACCCCGCCACCACGGCGACCTTCATGCCTTCCTCGAACTTGCGGGTGATGTTCTCGGTCGGGATGTCCTCGATCCGCGCAGCGCCGTGCGCCGAGGTGGTCAGGAGCGGCACCTGCCAGCCCTGCCAGGACCGCGCGGGCACGTCCATTTCCTGCAGCGTCAGCGCCATGAGGCCGGCGGTCACGTTCTCGCCCGAGGACACGACGGCATCGTATTCGCGCGCGTCGTAGAAGGGCGAGGTCTCGTTCACGAAGCCCACGAGCTTGTTGGTCTCGCCCGACATGGCCGAGACGATGACGATCACGTCATAGCCCTTGGCCACCTCGACGCCGACGCGCTTGGCGGCGCGGCGGATGCGATCCAGCGTAGCGACGGACGTGCCGCCGAATTTCATCACCAATACGGGCATGGGCCGTCCCTGGGCGTGTTGTCGCGCCGCCTTTACTGCCGGTGGGCGGCTGGCGCAAGACCGCAGGTCAGTCGCGGTAATCCGCCGCAGCGAGCCCGTGCTCTCCGGCCATCAGCGTCTCCGCTCCGGGCACGACATCGGTGTTCTGCGCCGCGACCGCCTGCCACCCGGTCTCGAGACGCTCCAGCACGAAGGTCAGGATCGCGCGCCTCTCTCCCGCGGCCTCGCCCTCGGGCGTGCGCTGGCCCGTCAGACGGAAGCGGCACTGGACGAGGGCATGGGTCTCGCCGAGGTGCCGAACCCGGGTGGCGCCGGGGGTGAGCGTGGTCTCGGAGAAGAAGCTCTTGAGCGCGTAGTCATGCGCCTTCGCGATGGCGGCGCGGTCATGCCACCAGAGACCGACGACGTTCACGAACTCCGCGTCCTCGGCGAAGAGCGCGCCGATCTCGGCCCCGTCGCGGGTCGCCCAGGCCGTCGCGAAGGCCTTCGGGAACTCGTCTGGAGAGGCGGGCAGCGGCATGGCTCAGTAGGGGTGGGGACGGCCGTCCCAGGTCTCGAAACAGCCCGTCGTGTCGAGCGACAACGCATCGAACCGCTCGACCAGCCCGTCCGCCGCTTCGCCGACCGAGAGATCCGCCGAGCCTCCTCCCATATCCGTGCGCACCCAGCCGGGATGGTAGATGCCGACCGCGATCCCGCGCGGTTTCAGATCCGCCGCAAGGTTTCTCCCGAGATTGAGCGCCGCGGATTTGGACGCGCGGTAGATGTAGCTGCCGCCCGGCGCGCGCTCCGACGAGGCCATCTGCGACGAGATGATCGCGATCTTGGGCGCCTCGGACCGTTCCAGCGACGGCAAGAGCGCCTGCACGGTCAGGAACACGCCGGTGACGTTCACCGCGAAGCTCTGCGCCCACATCTCGGGCGGAAACCCACCTTCGAGCGGCTCGCCCTTGTCGAGATAGACGCCGGCATTGCAGATGAGCAGATCGAGCGCATCGTCCTTCATGCGCCGCCCGAGCTTCTCGATCGAGTTCGGATCGGTCACGTCGAGGTCGATGAGACCGTCGAAGCTGCGGGCGGTGGCGAGGGTTTCGTCGCCGCGAGAGGTGTAGCGCGTCGCAAGGGACGCGCCGATGCCGCGATTGGCGCCGGTGATGAGAACACGCATGGGAAGGGGCCTATGAATTGAGTATGTTGCCCAGCTACGTGGAGCCGCTCAGGCGCGGGTCAATTGCTCTTGCGTGTCGGCCGGAAGGGAAGGGGGGCGACGGGGATGCCGTCCTCGATCAGCTTCTTGGCGTCCTCGCGGCGCGCCTCGCCCCAGATCGGGCGCTCTTCGGCCGAGCCTTCGTGGATGGCGCGCGCTTCTCGGGCGAAATTTGTCCCGACATAGTCGGAGGTCTTCTCGACCTCGGCGCGCAGTTTCGCGATGGCCTGCTCGGCCGGAGATTTCGGCGCGCTGAGTGGGGTTTTGGTGGCCGCCGTATCGGATTTGCCAACACGCGGGGTCATGAGTTCCTTCTCGACCTTGTCCGAGCCGCAGACCGCACAGGTCACATGCCCTGCCGCGGCAAGGCTGTCATAGGCATCGGACGAGGCGAACCAGCTGTCGAAGCTGTGACCCTCGGCGCATCTGAGCGAATAGCTGATCATCTGGCGACCGGCATCCCTTTGGTCTTTGTCTAAAATGGGGGCCCTCGCGCGATCCGGCAAGGGCGCGTCATGTCGCGCTCAGGTTTCGGGAAGGAGCGGTAAGAGCCGCGCCATCAGCGCGTCGAGATCGGCGGCGCCGGCGAGAGCGGCGCGCCCGGCCTCTCCCATCTCGGTCTGGCGCGCCGGGTCCGAGAGCCGGCGCAGCGCCTGCGCCAGCGCCTCGGCGGTCTCGACACGGATCGCCGCGTCCGCCTCGTGAAGCCGCGCGAAGGGTGCGGCGTTCTTGCCGATATCGGGGCCGTGGATCAGGGCGCAGGCAAAGCGGGCGGGCTCGTAAGGCGTGTGGCCGCCCACATCCGCCATCGTGCCTCCGACAAAGACGCGTCCCGCGAGGCGATACCAGAGCACCATCTCGCCCATCGTATCCGCGAGATAGACCGCGGCCTGTCCCGGCGCATCCCCGGTACTGCGCCGCGCCAGCATCAGCCCGGCGCCCCGCACGAGATCGGCAATCTCGTCGCCCCGGCGCGGATGGCGCGGCGCGAGGATCAGGCGCAGACCCGGCTCCGATTTCCGCGCCTGCCGGAAGGCGTCGAGCACGATCCGCTCTTCGCCGTCATGGGTCGAGGCGGCAAGCCAGGTGCGGCCGCGGCGGAAGGCCTCTTCCAGCATCCTGTCGGGGGCGAGGTCCGGCAGGCTGACAAGCGCCTTGAGATCTGTGACCGGTCCCGCTGCCTGTTCCGGCAGTCCGAGCGCGCGAAATCGCGCCAATGACGCGGGTTCCTGCGCCGACAGAAGCGCGATCCGCCCGAGGCTTGCCCGCGCCGTGCCGGGCAGCCGCCGCCAGAGCCGCGCGCTTTTCTCCGTCATCCGTGCCCCGAGCGCGATCACCGGGCCGCGGGTCAGGCGGATACGGTTCGGCCAGAGTTCGCTCTCCATGGTCAGATGCGCCGCCACGCGCCAGCGCGACAGCACCCGGCGCGTCGGCCCGGACAGATCAATGGGAGCCAGCCGCGCCTCGAACCCCATCTCCCGCGCCAGCGCCACACCGGTTTCGCTGTTGCAGGTGACGAAGAGCGGCAGATCCGGCCGGGCCTCCTGCAGTGCCGCGATCACCGGCCGCGCCGAGGCCAGTTCGCCGTTCGAGGCCGCGTGTAGCCACAGATGCGGCCGCGCGGCCCGCGTTGTCTCAAGCCCGAGCCGCTCACGCCATTGACCGCGCGCTTTCCACAAGAGGAGCGGCGCGGCGAGGGTCAGCAAGAGGCGGTAAGCGAACATCCGGGCTCCGACATGGGGTCGGATGTGCCTTACCGCGCGGCACCGCGCAGGGAAAGCCGCGCCAGTGACGCGCGGCGCGGCGTCAGTTGCCCGAGGCGTCCCGGGCGATCTCGTCGAGAAGGGCCTGAGCCTCCTGCATCGGGCCCTCGGGGAAGCTGCGATAGCCGATCATCACTTCGTCGCCGGTATCGGCCACGAAGATGCCGTAGGGACAATGCGCGATGTTCATCCGGTCGGCCTCCATCACGTTGCGCGAGGTCACGGCGGCGCAGAAGAGGTAGACATCCGCCGCCTCGAAGAGCGCGACTTCGCTGCCGACATCCGCACCGGTGCGCGCGAGCATGGCGCCGACATGGCTGACGAAATCGACCACCAGGCCGCGCTCGATGATGGCGTTCTCGACCGCGAAGGCGGCATCCTCGAAGCTCCCCTCGACCGGGTAGGTGACGACGCCGTCGGCGGCGACCGGTCCGGCGAGCGCCACTATCACGGCGGCTGCGACTATGCGTGTCATCCAGGCTCTCCTCCACGAGATTGCCCGCCAAGCATGGGCGACGGAGAGGAACCGGGCCATGACCTGCATCAAATGGCGGAGGTCGCGGTGCGGGTGGGATATTCGAAAGACATGGAACGCCTTGGCCCGCGGCGGGGAGGGGCTTTGCCCCATGCTCTCAGGGTCGCGGGTGGATGATGGTGCTGCTGGACAGGATTGAACTGTCGACCTCTCCCTTACCAAGGGAGTGCTCTACCACTGAGCTACAGCAGCGCCGACACCTATGGTGTGCGCGGGTCTCTAATGGCAATTCCACAAGGGCGCAAGCGCAATCTGGACCCTTTTTCGCCCCTGCGATAAAGGGGGCGGCATGGAGCAGAAACCCGGCGCCAAACCCAGCCAGAGCGAGAGCCGCGAAGCGCGGCTGAAGGCTGCGCTCAAGGCCAACCTGGCACGGCGCAAGGCGCAGGCCCGCGCGCGGGCCGAGGACAGCGCCAAGACCGGCGCGGACCCGGACACAACAAAGGACTGAGGCATGGATTCGATCGTCGTCACAGGCAATGGCCCGCTCTCGGGAGAGATCCCGATCGCGGGTGCAAAGAATGCCTGCCTCACGCTGATGCCGGCCACGCTTCTGAGCGAAGAGCCGCTGACGCTCACCAACGCGCCGCGGCTGTCGGACATCCGCACGATGACCACGCTCCTGCAATCGCTGGGCGCCGAGGTCTCGGCCCTGCAGGAGGGCAAGGTGCTGGCGCTCTCCTCGCACGCGATCACCAACCAGAAGGCCGAGTATGACATCGTGCGCAAGATGCGCGCCTCGATCCTGGTGCTCGGGCCGATGCTGGCGCGCGAGCACGCGGCGGTGGTGTCGCTGCCCGGCGGATGCGCCATCGGGGCCCGGCCCGTCGACCTGCACCTGCGGGCGCTTGAGGCGATGGGCGCCGAACTCGATCTCCGCGACGGCTATGTGCATGCCAAGGCCCCGGGCGGTCTCAAGGGCGGTGTGGTCGAGTTCCCGCTCGTCTCGGTCGGCGCGACCGAGAACGCGCTCATGGCCGCGACCCTTGCGAAGGGCACGACGGTCCTGAAAAACGCGGCGCGCGAGCCCGAGATCGTCGACCTGGCCCAGTGCCTGATCAAGATGGGCGCGCAGATCGACGGCGCGGGCACCGACACGATCACCATCCAGGGCGTCGATCGCCTGGGCGGGGCGACCCATCAGGTCGTCACCGACCGGATCGAGCTTGGCACCTACATGTTGGCCCCCGCGATCTGCGGCGGCGAGGTCACCTGCCTCGGCGGCCGGATCGATCTGCTCGCGGCCTTCTGCGAGAAGCTCGACGCCGCGGGCATTACGGTCGAGGAAACCGAGGCCGGTCTCAAGGTCGCGCGCAAGGCGGGGCGGGTCCACGCGGTCGATGTCACGACCGAGCCGTTCCCCGGCTTTCCGACCGACCTGCAGGCGCAGATGATGGCGCTTCTCTGTATCGCCGAGGGAACCTCGGTGCTTGAAGAGAAGATTTTCGAGAACAGGTTCATGCATGCCCCCGAGCTGATGCGGATGGGCGCGCAGATCGACGTGCATGGCGGCACAGCGACCGTCACCGGTGTCGAGCGCCTGAAAGGCGCGCCGGTGATGGCCACCGACCTGCGCGCCAGCGTGTCGCTGATCCTCGCGGGGCTCGCGGCCGAGGGAGAGACGGTGGTCAACCGCGTCTATCACCTCGACCGGGGCTACGAACATGTCGTCCGCAAGCTCTCGGGCGTGGGCGCGAAGATCGAAAGGATCCACGGCGAATGACCGAAGATGCACGGTTCGAGGATGGCGGCGAGCGACCGCTCCACCTGGGCGCGATGGATCCCGACGATCTGGCGGTGCTGTCGGCTCTCGTGCAGGACGCGGTGGTGCCGGTCTCCGAGATCAGCTGGCGCCCGAAGGAGCGCAGGCTGGCGCTTCTCCTGAACCGGCTCCGGCACGAACAGCCCGGCCGCGGCGGGGTCGAGCGCGTACAGACGGTTTTGGTGGTCGAGAATGTGCTGGGCGTGGCAAGCCAGGGCGTGGACCGGAGCGACCGCGATATGGTCCTGTCGCTCCTGTCGGTGACATTCGCGCCGGGAGAGGATGGCGCAGGCCATGTCGAGCTGGCCTTTGCCGGGGACGGCGATCTCCGCGCGGAAGTGGAGGCGCTCGAGCTGGTCCTCAAGGACGTCACGCGCCCCTATCTTGCCCCCTCCGGCAAACGCCCCACGCATCCCGACTGACGGAGCCGAAATCCGATCCGGATTTCGCGCGAATTCCGGATCGGAATTCGGCCCGCGCTTGAGGCTGGCAGCGGGTCGTCTATAAGCCGGGCGCAGCCCTCTGCCCCGTGACAAGGACCGCGCGATGCCCGTCTTTCTCGACACGACCGACCCGAATTTCGAGACCGGGTTCGCCGCGCTCCTTTCGGCCAAGCGGGAAGACAGCCCCGATGTGGACGACACCGTCGCGGCGATCATCTCCGAGGTGCGCGCCCGGGGCGATGCGGCGCTCATCGACTACACCGCCCGGTTCGACCGTCTGAGCCTGACGCCCGAGACCCTCGCGATCTCGCGCGACGAGGTCGATGCCGAGATCGCGCGCGTCTCGTCCGAAGACCGGGCCGCGCTCGAACTCGCCGCCGGCCGCATCCGCACTTACCACGCGCGCCAGATGCCCGAAGACGCCCGCTGGACCGACGAGACCGGCGCCGAGCTGGGCTGGCGCTGGGGGCCGGTTTCGGCGGCCGGGCTCTATGTGCCGGGCGGCCTCGCCTCCTATCCCTCCTCGGTCCTCATGAACGCGATCCCGGCCAAGGTCGCGGGCGTCGGGCGGCTCGCCATTTGCGTGCCGGCCCCGGACGGTGTCCTGAACCCGCTCGTTCTCCTGGCCGCGCGCCTCTCGGGCGTCGACGAGATCTACCGGATCGGCGGCGCGCAGGCGATCGCGGCGCTGGCCTATGGCACCGAGACCATCGCGCCCGTCGACAAGATCACCGGACCGGGCAATGCCTATGTCGCCGCTGCCAAGCGGCGGGTCTTCGGCAAGGTCGGGATCGACATGATCGCGGGTCCTTCGGAAATCCTCGTCATCGCCGATGGCGAGGCCGATCCCGACTGGATCGCGCTCGACCTGATGAGCCAGGCCGAGCATGACGAGAGCGCCCAATCGATCCTGATCACTCCCGATGCCGCCTATGGCCGCGCCGTGGCCTCTGCGGTGGATGCGCGTCTCGAGACGCTCGAACGCCGTGCCATCGCGGGCGCCTCTTGGCGCGATTTCGGCGCGATCATCACCTGCCGCGACCTGGACGAGGCAGCGCAGCTCTCGAACCGGGTCGCCCCGGAGCACCTGGAGCTCTGCGTCGCCGATCCCGAAGCGCTCAGCGAGAAGATCACCCATGCCGGGGCGATCTTCCTCAGTCACTGGACGCCCGAGGCGATCGGCGACTATGTCGGCGGCCCGAACCACGTCCTTCCTACCGCCCGCTCGGCGCGGTTCTCGTCCGGCCTTTCGGTGATGGATTTCCTCAAGCGCACCACGCTCGCGCGGATGACGCCCGAAGCGCTGCGCGCCATCGGGCCCGCGGCCGAGGCGCTCGCCGCGTCGGAGAGCCTCGAGGCGCATGGGCTTTCGGTGACCGCACGCCTGCGGATGCTCAACGAGTGATCATCGACGCATCCCGTCAAGCATCTGAAACTGCTCAAGTTCAAGCGCGCATGCGACGAAAGGCGACATCTGCGTTCTGGCCGAAAGGTTGCATTGCTCGCCACCGCTCTGCAGGCTAGGTTCTGACCCGACCCTCCTTCTTGGACCCGTTCTCATGTCCAGCATCGTCCATATCGAGCTCGACGACGCCAACCTGCCGCCTCCGACCCCCGAGATCGAGCAGGAGCGCAAGGTCGCGATCTTCGACCTGATGGAGAAGAACAGCTTCGCGCTGGCCGCGCGGGATGACCGCCCGATCCCGCCGGGGCCCTACAATGTTGCCCTCTCGATCCGGGACCGCCGACTGGTCTTTTCGGTCACGCCCGAAACCGGCGGCGCGCCGTCCGAGTTCCACCTCTCGCTCTCGCCCTTCCGGCAGGTGGTCAAGGACTACTTCCAGATCTGCAAAAGCTATTTCGACGCGGTCAAATCGCTGCCGCCGAGCCAGATCGAGACCATCGACATGGCGCGACGCGGCATCCATGACGAGGGTGCGCGAATCCTGGTCGAGCGGCTCGACGGCAAGGCCGAGATCGACGAGGACACCGCCAGGCGGCTCTTCACGCTGATCTGCGTCCTGCATTACGGGGGCTGAGGGTGCCGGACCGCTTGCCCCAGTCGGTGCTTTTCTGCTGCGATCACAATGCCGTCCGGTCTCCGATGGCCGAGGGCATCATGAAAAAGCTCTACGGGTTCGACACCTACGTGCAATCCGTGGGCGTGCTCAGCGATCTCGATATCGACGGCTTCGCCATCGCCGCCTGCCAGGAGATCGGCGTCGAACTCTCCCGCCACCGCGCGCGCAATTTCGAAGAGCTCGAGCAGATGGGCGAGGCGCTGTCGGGCTTCGACCTGATCGTCGCCATGTCGCCCGCCTCGCAGCGCCAGGCGCTCGACCTGACGCGGCTCTTCCACCTCACGGTCGAATACTGGCCGGTTCTCGACCCGACCGGCCTCGGCGAAAGCCGCGAGGCCAAGCTCAACGCCTACCGTCAAACGCGGGACCAGATCCGCGACCATCTCATCAGAAAATGGGGCCAGTGAATGTCCAAAGCCGTGCTCGAACGCTATTTCGACGCCTTCAACCGCAAAGACACCGAGGCGATGCTCGATTGCCTGACCGATGACGTTGCCCATTACGTCAACGAGGGCGCGATCCGCGAGGGCAAGGAGGCGTTCCGCGCCTTCTGCGATCACATGTCCCGCTGCTACGACGAGAAGCTGACCGAGATGGTCCTGTTCGACGCCGAGGACGGCGCCCGGGGCGCGGCGGAGTTCATGGTGAACGGCACCTATCTCGAGAGCGATGACGGGCTGCCGCCCGCCTCGGGGCAGACCTACCGGCTGCCCGCGGGGTCGTTTTTCTCGTTCCGGGACGGCAAGATCGCGCGCGTCGTGACCTATTACAACCTCGCCGACTGGATCCGGCAGGTCTCGTGACGCGCGGGGCGCGGCTTGCCACGACGCTCTGCGCGGCAGCGCTCGCCGGTCCGGTCTGGGCCGGGGAGCTCTCGGTGGTGCCGGGCAGGGTCGAGCCGGACTGCCGGGCCGGACGCGCGCAATCCTACGACGAATGCGGATCGCAGCTTGATCATCTCGCCACCGCCCTTGCCCGGGCCGAGGCGGAGGACAAGCATGTGCTCGCGATCTACGGCGCCGAGTGGTGCATCTGGTGTAATGTGCTCGACGCCCATCTGGCGGGTGAACGCGGGATCTTCGGATACCTGGTCGAGGGCGAGCGCGTCGGCATGGTCGAGACGCCGGAGCCCGGCGCCGCCGAGGCCAGTGCGGCGCTGTCCGAGTTCGCCGCCCGATCCTTTGTCATCCTGCATGTCGAAGGGCAATATGCGCCGGACGGAGACGCCGTTCTCGCCGCCACCGGCGCTGCCGAGACCCTCGCGGGCTGGATACCTTATGTCTTCGTTCTGGACCGCGATGGTCGCTATGCCGGGAAGCTTGCCGAATTCGAGGACCTGCCGGAGCTGGAGCGGCGGCGCGACGGCATCCTGCCCTATCGCGGATATGACCGTGCGGTGCTCTTGAGGGAATTGCAGCGGCTCGACCGGGCCGCAAAAGGAGAGTGACATGATCGACTGCCGGGTATTGACCGGATCCGAGCTGGAAGAGGCGCTGGACGGCGTGGCCAAGCTCCGGATCGAGGTGTTTCGCGCATTCCCGTATCTCTACGACGGAGATGTCGCCTATGAGCGCGACTATCTCCAGACCTACCGCAACAGCCCGAACGCGATTCTCGTGGCGGCGTTCGACGGCGCGCGTCTGGTCGGTGCCTCGACCGGCACGCCGATGGAGGATCACGCCGGCGATTTCGCCGCTCCCTTCGCCCGCACGGGTCTCGAGCTTGAGACGCTGTTCTACTGCGCCGAATCGGTGCTTCTGCCCGAATATCGCGGCCACGGGATCGGGCACCAGTTCTTCGATCTCCGCGAGCGCCACGCCCGCAGCCTCGGGCGGAGCCACGCGGCGTTCTGTTCGGTCGTCAGACCGGCGGATCATCCGCTGAAGCCCGAGGACTACCGCCCGCTGAACGGCTTCTGGCGCAAGCGCGGCTACGAGCCGCTGCCGGGGGTGGTCGCGCAGTTTCGCTGGAAGGATATCGACCAGCCCGACGAGACCGATCACGAGCTGCAGTTCTGGATGCGCGAGCTGTGATCCCAGGCAGGCGGCCCCGTCGGGACGTCTGCTTTCCAACGCCCCGGTGATCGGTTAGCGCTGGTGCGGCACGCATAGAGGGGGCATGCATGATTCCGGTCTCTGGCTTCGAGGGCGCGCGCGTCGGCGTGCTGGGTCTTGGCCGCTCCGGCCTGACGGCCGCCCGGGCGCTTGCCGCAGGTGGCGCGACGCCTGTTCTCTGGGACGACAACCAGGGGCCCAGGTCCCGTGCCGAGGACGAAGGGTTCGAGACAGCCGATCTGACACGCGTGGATGTGGCCGAGACGCTGGCCACGCTGATCGTCAGCCCCGGCATCCCGCATCTCTATCCCGCGCCGCACCCCGCCATCGCCGCCGCGCTGGCCGTGGGGGTCCCGGTCGACAACGATATCGGCCTCTTCTTCCGCTCGCTCGGCTCCGGTGCCTGGGATGCGCTCGACACCCCGCCCAAGGTCATCGCGGTGACCGGCTCGAACGGCAAGTCGACCACCTCGGCGCTGATCCATCATCTCCTGAAGAGCGCCGGAAAACCCGCTGAGCTTGCAGGAAATATCGGGCGCGGGGTGCTCGATCTCGACCCGCCCGGCGAGGGCGCGGTGATCGTGCTGGAGCTGTCGAGCTACCAGACGGACTTGGCCCGCGCGCTGACCCCCGATGTGGCGGTCTTCACCAATCTCTCGCCCGATCACCTCGACCGGCATTGCGGGCTCGGCGGCTATTTCGCGGCCAAGCGCAGGCTCTTCGCCGAGGGCGGGCCGGACCGCTGCGTAATCGGGGTCGACGAGGTCGAGGGGCGCTTCCTCGCCAACCAGATCGGTGCCGCGCCGGGCGACGACCGGGTGATCCGCGTGTCCTCGGGCACGAAGCTGTCCGGTCCCGGCTGGTCGGTCTTCGCGAAGAAGGGGTTTCTGTCGGAGTGGCGCAAGGGGCGGCAGGTCGCGGCCATCGACCTGCGGGGCGTGCCGGGGCTGCCCGGCGCGCACAACCACCAGAACGCCTGCGCGGCCTATGCCGCCTGCCGGGCGCTGGGACTCGGACCGAAGCTGATCGAGGCCGGTCTCGCGAGCTTCGCCGGGCTGCCCCACCGCAGCCAGATCGTCGCCGAGGCGGGCGGCGTCCGCTACGTCAACGACAGCAAGGCGACCAATGTCGATGCCGCGTTGAAGGCGCTTCTGGCCTTCGACCGCATCCGCTGGATCTGCGGCGGATTGATGAAGGAGGGAGGCCTTGCCGGTCTCGCGCCCGGGCTCGACCATGTGCGCAAGGCCTATGTCATCGGTCGCGAGGCCGAAGGCTTCGCTCTTGGCCTGCCGGGCGTGGAGGCCGAGATCTGCGGCACGATGGAGGCCGCCGTAACGCGCGCCGTCGCCGAGGCGGAGCCGGGAGAGACGGTGCTCCTGGCGCCCGGGGCTGCCAGTTTCGACCAATACGACAATTTCGAGCAGCGCGGCAACGACTTCACCACCCGCGTACGCGCCGCTCTGGCCTGAGCGAGGCCGAATTCCGAACCGGAATTCGCGCGAAATCCGGATCGGATTTCGCCACCGGCGCGGCAAGATCAGCCGATCTGGGTGCGTCCGCGCCGGTCGCCCCGGAGCTGGGCGTAGAGCACGTGGGTGCGCCAGCGGCCGCCGATCTGCAGGTAGCTCTGCGCCACGCCTTCGTATTTGAAGCCCGACCGCTCCAGAAGCCCCCGCGAGGCCACGTTCTCGGGCAGGCACGCGGCCTCGATCCGGCTCAGGTCCATCCGTTGGAACGCGTGGTGCACCATCGCCGCAATCGCCTCGCGCATGAAGCCCTGCCGTGCGAAGGGCTGGCCGGTCCAGTAGCCGAGCGTCGCCGATTGCGCCGGACCCCGGCGGATATTGTCGAGCGACAGCGCGCCCACGAGCTGCTGATCTCCGCGCCGGATCAGGAAGAGAGGCACCGCGGTGCCCTGCGCAATCGACCGATTGGCCCAGTAGACGCGGTTGGTGAAGGCGCGGCGCGAGAGGTGATCGTCGGCCCAGGCAGGCTCCCAGGGCTGCAGGAAGGCGCGGCTGTCGCGGCGCAGCGACGTCCAGGCGTTGTAATCGGAATGGACCGGCGCGCGCAGCGTCAGCCGCTCGGTCTCAAGCCGGAACTTGCGCCGGAGACCGAGCATCACGCCACCCGACGCTCCTGGATCGCGGCCAGGTCGGGCGCACCGGAGACCGGTCCGTAGAGCGCCAGCGCGGCAGGGGCGCGCGTCGCAGTGAGCTCGGCGAAATCGCGCACCTCTTCGCGGGTCACCGCATCGATCCGGGCGATCGTCTCCTCGAGGCTCGGCACCGCACCCCAGATCTGGATCATTCGCGCATGCCGTTCGGCCCGCGCCGAGGGGCTCTCGAGACCCATCAGAAGCCCGGCTTTCATCTGCGCCCGCGCCCGTGCGATCTCTTCCTCGGTCATGTCCGAGGCCGCGCGCTTCAGCTCGTCCACGGTGATCTCGGTCAGGCGGCCCAGATCCTCGGCCGAGGTTCCGGCATAGATCGTCGTCATGCCCGTATCGGCATAGGCGCCGGTCTGCGCGAAGATCGTGTAGCAGAGCCCGTGTTTCTCGCGGAGCTCCTGGAAGAGCCGCGAGGACATGCCGCCGCCCAAAGCGGTCGCGTAGATCTGGGCGGTGTAGAACTGCGGATCGCGGTAGCCGGGGCTCTCGAAGGCCAGCGCGATATGCGCCTGCTCCAGGGGCTTGTCGTGGCGCGTCTCGCCGCCGGTGAAGCGCGCTGTCGGCGCCTCGGCCTGCGGGCGGGAGCCGAGATGCCCGAACAGCGCTTTGGCCTGCTCGACGATCCGGTCATGATCGACCGCACCCGCCGCCGACAGGATCATCTGCTCGGGGCCGTAATGCTCGTCGACGAAACGGGCGAGGTCGTCGCGCCCGAAGGTCGACACCCGCTCCGAGGGGCCGAGGATCGTGCGCCCCAAGGGCTGATCGGGATAGGCCTGTTCCTGGAGCCAGTCGAAGATCACATCGTCGGGCGTGTCGAGCGCCTGTCCGATCTCCTGCAGGATCACATGCCGCTCGGTCTCGATCTCGCGCGAATCAAAGAGCGGATTCAGGAGGATGTCGGCGATCACGTCGAGCGCCAGCGCGGTGTCGGGCTCGAGCACCCTGGCGTAGAAGGCGGTGACCTCGCGGCTCGTGTAGGCGTTGATGTAGCCGCCGACATCCTCGATCTCCTCGGCGATCTTCAGCGCCGTGCGCGTCGCTGTCCCCTTGAACGCCATGTGTTCGAGGAAATGCGCGATGCCGTTCTGTTCGGGCCGCTCGTGGCGGCCGCCGGCGCTGACCCAGATGCCGAGCGAGGCGGAGCGGAGGCCAGGCATGTGCTCGGTCACGATGCGAAAGCCGTTGGGCAAGGTGGTTGTGCGAAGGGTCACGAGCCGATGCGCTCCTCGATCAGGGTCTCGAGCGCGGCGAGATCGTTTTCGGCGCGGGTGATCCGCTCGGGCCGCTCGAAGAGATCGGCCATGCGCGGCGGCAGGCCGGGCCGGATGCCGGTCGCTGTCTCGACCGCGTCGGGGAATTTCGCCGGATGCGCGGTGGCCAGCGTGATCATCGGCACGGCGGGATCGCGCTGGGCTTCGGCGACATGCACGCCGACCGCCGAATGCGGGCAGAGAAGCTCGCCCGTGGTCCGATGCAGCCGGGCGATTGTCTCAAGCGTCTCCTCTTCCGAGGCGCGCCCAGAGGAGAACTGCTCGCGCAGCGTCTCGAGCGCGCCCTGGCTCACCCGGAACCCGCCCGATTTCAGCTCGTCCATCAGCTGCGCCACCGCGGCGCCGTCTCGGCCATAGGCGTCGAAGAGCGCGCGCTCGAAATTCGAGCTGACCTGGATGTCCATCGAGGGCGAGATCGACGGCGTCACCGTGTCGGTCTCGTAGGCGCCGCTCGACAGGCAGCGATGCAGGATGTCGTTCTGGTTCGTCGCGACCACCAGCCGGTCGATGGGCAGGCCCATGCGCTTGGCGATGTAGCCCGCGAAGATGTCGCCGAAATTTCCGGTGGGCACGGTGAAGCTGACCGCGCGTTCGGGCGCGCCGAGCTCGAGGGCGGAGGTCACGTAATAGACGACCTGCGCCAAGACCCGCGCCCAGTTGATCGAGTTGACGCCCGCAAGCCGCACCCGGTCGCGGAACTCGAAATGGTTGAACATGTCCTTGAGGCGCGCCTGGCAATCGTCGAAATGCCCGTCGAGCGCGATGGCGTGCACATTGGCCTCGGACGGCGTCGTCATCTGGCGCCGCTGCACGTCCGAGACGCGGCCATGCGGGTAGAGGATGAACACGTCGACCGCGTCGAGACCGCGGAAGGCCTCGATCGCCGCAGAGCCGGTGTCGCCGCTGGTGGCGCCGACGATTGTCACGCGCTCGCCGCGGCGGGTCAGCGCCTCTTCGAAGAGCTGACCGATGAGCTGCATGGCGAAATCCTTGAACGCCAGCGTCGGCCCGTGGAAAAGCTCGCAGAGGAAATGCCCGGGGGCGAGCTGCACCAAGGGCGCGCGTGCGGCGTGGCCGAAGCTTGCATAGGCCTTGCCGATCAGGTCGCCGAACACCTCGTCCGAGAAGCTTTCGTCGACGAAGGGCCGCATGACCCGGAACGCGACCTCCTCGTAGGAGAGCCCGCGCATCGCCCGGAAATCGCCCGCCGAGACCTGCGGGACCTCCGCGGGCACGTAGAGGCCGCCATCGCGGGCGAGGCCCGACAGCATCGCCTCTTCAAAGCTCAGGTCCGGGGCCGCGCCGCGGGTCGAGACGTATCTCATCGGGTGCCTTTCTCTGGGTCCACCGCGCCGAAGCCGCCGCGCCGGATATAAATACCCGTCATCGCGATCCAAACGGCGGCCAGCGAGAACCATGTGATTGCGTATTGCAGATGATCGTTCGGAATGCCCTCGATCGAGACCGGCAGCGGGTCGATGCCCGGGGCAGGGGGCGTCTCGGTCTTGGCGATCACGAGAAGCGGTTCGGTCCCGAGCGTCTCGGCCAGCGGGCCGATGTCGCGGGCGAACCAGATATTGCGCTCGGTCTCGTTCGCCGGTGTCGCGGAGTTGCGGTCGTCGGGCCAGTGCAGGTTACCGGTCACCTCCGCCGGTCCGACGCGGCGCTCGGCGTCCTTGTCCTGCGTCGGCACGAACCCGCGGTCGAGGAGGATCAGGCGGCCCGCGTCGGTCCGGAATGGCGCGATGATGCGGTAGCCCGCGCCCTGCCGCTTGACCGAGACGAGGACATGAACCTCGCCGGGCAGGACCTCGCCCGTGAGCGCGACCGGCTGGTAGCGCTGCTCGGTCGGCGCGATCATCGTCGGGAGCGGCTCGGCCGGGCCGTCGATGGTCGAGGTGATCTCGTTCAGGACGCCGCGCTTCCATTCCAGGCGCTGCAGTTGCCAGGTCCCGAGCCACAGCAGGATCGCCGTGCCGAGAAGGCCGATCAGGAGAGGGAAGGCGAGACGTTGCACTGGGGCGCTCGACGGGTCCGGAACGAAAGGTTTCCGTCCTCTAGCGCCTGCGCCGCCCGTGTTCAACGACCCGCGCGCGGGACCGGGTGCCGCGGCGCGGATTTCGAAGGCGAAATCCGCACGGAAAACGTCTCGTTTTCCGGCGCCGGTGGATGCCGCGGAGCACTTGTCCGAGAGGCGCGCGGGCTCGGACAGGCCCGCGCGCGTCAGGATGGTCACGAATAGGCGCCTGCGGAATAGGTCAGCTCGTAGCTGTGGCTGTAGAGCTCGAAGACGATCCCGAACGGGTCCTCGACATAGACCATGCGGTAAGGCTTTTCGTCTGGGAAATATTCCCGCACCGGCATCCGCTGCTTGCCGCCGGCGGCGACGATCTTCTCCAGTAGCCCTTCGAGATCGGGATCCTGCACCGCGAAGTGGAAGGTCCCGTGGCGGCGATAGTCGAAGTTCTCCTCGGGCTCGGAATTGCCTTCGAACTCGAAAAGCTCGAAGCCGATTCCCTCGGCGGTCGACAGATGCGCGATGCGGAGCTTCCCCCAGCCGGGGCCGAAGACATCGGTGCACATCTGGCCGATGGCGCTGTCATCCTCGACCACTTCCGAGGGCTGCATGAGAACGTAGAAGCCCATCACCTCCGAGTAGAAGCTCAGGGCGGCATCGAGATCCGGCACCGAGAGGCCGATATGGGAGAAACTGCGGGGCGGGGTGGTCATGGGGGCCCTCCTGGATTGGCGTTGCTGTGTTGAGACAGAAGGTAGGCTGTCACCGCGCGTCGTTGAAATTATCATTTGAGATGATTTCGATAACGCTACGCTATGATCATGCTGAACGCCCTCTGGCTTGAGACCTTCACCGAGCTTTGCGAGACCGGTCATTTCACCCGGACCGCCGCGAAGCTCGGAATGACGCAGCCGGGCGTCTCGCAGCATCTGCGCAAACTCGAGGCTCAGCTCGGCACCGCCCTCATCGCGCGCGACGGCAAGGGCTTCGTTCTGACCGCTGCGGGCGAAGAGGTCCTGGCGCTGGGCCGCGCCCGTCGCGAGGAGGAGCGCGCCCTGAGGGACCGGATCGGCACGGACGATCCCGATAGCGGCGAGGCGTCGATCGCCTGCTCGGGCTCCTTCGCGACGCTGCTCTATCCGCAGATCCTCGACCTCATGGCCTCGCGGCCGGGGCTCGTTGTGCATCTGGTCGCGGCGCCGCGCTCGAGCGTTATGACCCGCGTGGGCGAGGGCACCTCGGATTTCGGCATCGTCGAGGGCGCGCCGGAGGGGCCGCGGCTCGATACCGAGCTTCTGGGCCGCGAAGAGACCTGTCTCGTCCTGCCGCAAGGCGATGTTCCCGACGAGATCACGCTAGCAGCGCTCGATGCGCGCGGGCTGATCGGGCATCCCGATGCCGAGGGCTACGCCGATGCGCTCTTCGGCGCGAATTTCGGCGCGGCCTATCGTGGGGTCGACCGGTTGCGGCTCCGCGGATCGGTCAACCAGATCGGCCAGATCACGGCACCTGTGGCGCGCGGTATCGGCTACACCGTCCTGCCACGCAGCGGCGTCGAAGCGGCGTCCGATGCCGGAAGGCTCGCCTGTCCGGCGCTGGCCGAGCGTTGCTACCGCGAGCTCTGGCTCGTCTGGCGGCGTGGGCGGCCCTTGAGCGCGCGGCTCGAAAAGCTCGCGGGTCTGATCCGCGACACCGCGAAGCGCGTGGACGCGAGCTGAGGCGAGTACCGGTCCCCAAACGAAAACGCGCCCGCCGGGAGGGGCGGGCGCGTTAGGTCATCTCGGGACGAGGGGTGGCTCAGCCGCCCCAGATGTAGACGGCGGCAAAGAGGAAGAGCCAGACCACGTCCACGAAGTGCCAGTACCAGGCGGCGGCCTCGAAGCCGACATGCTTCTCCTGGGTGAAATGCCCGCGCATCAGCCGCAGGAGGCAGATGAACAGGAAGATCGTGCCGATGACCACATGCGCGCCGTGGAAGCCCGTCGCCATGAAGAAGTTGGCGCCGTAGATGTTGCCGGAGAAGCCGAAGGCGGCGTGGCTGTATTCATAGATCTGGAAGACCGTGAAGAGCACGCCGAGCGCGATCGCGATGATCAGGCCCCATTTCATGTCCTTGCGGTTGTTCTCGTGCACCAGGGCGTGGTGAGCCCAGGTCGCGGCCGCACCGGAGCAGAGCAGGATCAGCGTGTTGATCAGCGGCAGGTGCCAGGGGTCGAAGGTCTCGATCCCGGCCGGCGGCCAGACGCCGTCGACCGCGGGGCTCTGCGGGCCCATCGGGTACATGGCGTGTTTGAAGAACGACCAGAACCAGGCGAAGAAGAACATCACCTCGGACATGATGAAGAGGATGAAGCCGTATTTCAGGCCGATCCGCACCACCGGGGTGTGATCGCCGACGATGCTCTCGGTGACAACCTCGCCCCACCAGGCATACATGACGTAGAGCACGCCGATGAGGCCGATGATGAAGGCCCAGGGGCCGTGGTCATGGAACCACAGCACGGCTCCGAACAGCATGATGAAGCCCGAAACCGCGCCCACGAAGGGCCAGATGGAGGGGTTCAGGATGTGGTAATCGTGGTTCTTCGCGTGCGCCATGTGGTCCTCTGTCCCGCGTTGGAAGCCGTTAGTTGACTGTCGTGTCCGGTGTCTCGGCACCGGTATCGAGAGCGGCCTGCGCGTCTTCAGGCAGATCGATCTCGTAGAAGGTATAGGAAAGCGTGATCTCTTTCACGTATTTCGCGTCGCCATCCTCGACGAGCGCCGGATCGACGAAGAAGCTCACCGGCATCTGCACCCGCTCGCCGGGCTGCAGCACCTGTTCGGTGAAGCAGAAGCACTCGATCTTGTCGAAATAGCTGCCCGCGATGAACGGGGCGACGTTGTAGCTTGCCTGACCGGCGACGGGGCGGTCGGTCGGGTTGTAGGCCTCGTAGAAGGCCAGACCCTGCTCGCCGATCTTGAGCCGCATGGATTTCTCCACCGGCTTGAACTCCCACGGCATGCCGCGCTCGGTATTGGCGTCGAAGCGCACCGTGATCTCGCGCTCGAGCACCGTGTCCGAGGACGCCTTGGCGGTGCTGGTCGCGCCGCCATAGCCCGTGACCGCGCAGAACCAGGAATAGAGCGGCACCGACGCCCAGGCCATCGCGCCCATGAAGAGCACGACGCCAACGAGCCGGGTCACGACGCGGGAATTTGCCGAGAGTGCCATCAGTTCGTCTCCGTTCCGACAGTGGTGGCGCGGGCCGGCTCGTAATCGCCGCGCGACACCTTGACCACGGTCAGGCCGAAGATGACGGCGATGAACCCGGCGAGAACCAGGCCGACGCCCAGATTGCGCCCGAAGCGGCGCGTGTGGATCTCGTGCTGCTTGGACAGGCTCATGCCCAGACCCCCAGCCGGACGAGGGCGGCATCGACCAGGATCGCGCCGAAATGGGCGAAGAGGTAGAGCAGCGAGAGTTTGAAGAAGCTCTTCTCGACGGCGTAGTTGTCCGCCTCGGCCATGTCCTCGTCACGGCGCCAGATGTCGACGGCCCCCTTGAGGAAGAGCGCGTTCAGCACGAGCGCGGTGGCCATGTAGACCGGACCGCCCAGAGTGGTGAAGCCGGTGGCGATGGCGAGAACCGCCAGAAGAACGGTGTAGATCAGGATGTGACGACGGGTCGCCGGGCGGCCATGGGTGACCGTGAGCATCGGCACGCCCGCGTTGTCGTAATCCTTGCGCATGAAGAGCGCGAGCGCCCAAAAATGCGGCGGCGTCCACATGAAGGTCAGGCAGAACATCAGCACGGATTCGACCGAGATGCCGCCCGTGGCCGCAGCCCAGCCGATCATCGGAGGGAAAGCGCCCGCCGCGCCGCCGATAACGATGTTCTGCGGTGTCCAGCGCTTGAGCCACATCGTGTAGACCACGACGTAGAAGAAGATCGTGAAGGCCAGAAGCCCCGCGGCCACCCAGTTCGTGGCCAGCCCGAGGAAGACCACCGACAGCACCGACAGAAAGAGCCCGATGGCCAGCGCCTCGTCCGAGGTCACTCGGCCCGAGGGGATCGGGCGCTTCTGGGTGCGGCGCATCACCGCGTCGATGTCGCGGTCCCACCACATGTTGAGCGCGCCCGAAGCACCGCCGCCCACGGCGATGAAGAGGATCGCGCAGAAGCCCACGAAGGGGTGCAGCGAGACCGGAGCGGCCAGGAGGCCGACGAAGGCGGTGAACACCACCAGCGTCATCACGCGCGGCTTCAGAAGCGCGAAGAAGTCGCCGAATTGCGCTTCGCTCTCATAGGGCCCGGTATTGACGCTCGTGTCGCTCATCGTCGCTCGCAGATGCCGCTTTCAAAACTTGTCGGAACGGTCAGGGGCGCGACGGTCGCGCCCCTGACGAGATAGGTCAGAGAAGGCGCGGGATCAGCCCCACTCTTCCTTCATCTGTGCGATCCAGGTCGCGTATTCCTCTTCCGAGACGACCTTCACGGTGATCGGCATGTAGGCATGCGCGATGCCGCAGAGCTCGGAGCACTGGCCGAAATAGATGCCTTCGCGCTCGGGCGTGAACCACAGATGCGCGAGGCGTCCGGGAACGCCGTCCTGCTTCACACCGAAGGCCGGGATGGTCCAGGAGTGGATCACGTCGCCGCCGGTCACGGTCAGGACCACGGTCTTGCCGACGGGCACCACGACGGGGGTGTCGGTGGCCAGAAGGAAGTGCTCGGGCTCGTAGCCGGCCTCGATCAGCTGCGCTTCGACATCCTCGTTGTAGGAGTTGTCGCCGCCGGTCGCGGGCGAGCCGATCATGTAGCTGTCATAGGCGAACTCGTCGTCGCTGTATTCGTAGCCCCAGTACCACTGGTAACCCGTCGCCTTGATGTGGATGTCGCCCTCGGGGATTTCCTGCTGGTTGAACAGGACCGGCAGCGAGAAGGCACCGATGAACACCAGGATGATGACCGGGACGATGGTCCACGCGATCTCGACCGGGGTGTTGTGGGTAAACTTCGCCGGGGTCGGGTTGGATTTCTGGTTGTAGCGGAAGATGCAGATCGCCAGCAGGGCCATGACGAAGAGCGTGATCACCGTGATGATGATCGTCACCATGCCGTCGAGCCAGTGAATATCCTCGGCGAGGCTGGTGGCTGCCGGTTGGAAGCCGAAGGCACCGTCTTTGGGCTGGCCGATCACCTCAAGCGCGTCCTGCGCGAAGGCCGGAGCGGCAAAGAAGGCGGCGGAGAGCGCCATCAGCATCGTTTTAAGTCGCATGTCTCACCCTGATCGGTTCTTGAACGTGTCACTGTTGTCGCGTGCGGGGGCGGGGGAACGCAAGCTTTCAGACCCCGCCGGTGTTGTTGCGGCTGCTTAAAACCATATTCTCGCAGCCAGATAAAGCTGGATACTTGCGGCAAAGAGACGCTTTGCGGAAGACCGACAAAAGGCCAAAGGCCAAGGAGACCCCATGACAGACGCGCCCTTCCGCCCATTCGAGACCCATCTCGACCGCGATCAGGCCACCGGCCTTCTGCGCACCGCGCTCGCCGGAGCCGAGGATGGCGAGCTCTTCTTCGAGCGAAAACGCTCCGAAGGGCTGCTCTTCGACGATGGCCGCGTGAAAACCGCCAGTTATGACGCTGCCGAGGGATTCGGCCTGCGCGCCGTGCGCGGCGAGGTCACGGGCTACGCGCATGCCACCGAGATCTCGGAAGCCGCGCTCAAGCGCGCGGTCGAGACCGCGCGCCTCGCCGTCGGCGATGGCGGCGGCACGATGGCGCCCGCGCCGGGGCGGACCAACCGCACGCTCTACACTGATGCCGATCCGATCGCGGGCACCCCGTTCGGGGTCAAGGTCGAGACCCTGCGCGAGATCGATTCGTTCCTGCGCGAGCTCGATTCGCGGGTGGTTCAGGTCACCGCCTCGATCGCGGCGAGCCTGCAGGAGGTCGCGATCCTGCGCGCCGATGGCGAGCTTGTCACCGACATCCGGCCGATGACCCGCGTCAATGTCAGCGTTATCGTCGAAGAGGACGGCCGCCGCGAAAGCGGCTCTGCCGGGGGCGGGGGGCGCTACGCGCTCGACGGGCTCCTCGAGCGCGACGCCTGGGAGGACAAGGCGCGCGAGGCGCTCCGGATCGCGCTCGTGAACCTGCGGGCCGAGGCTGCCCCGGCGGGCGTCATGGACATCGTCCTCGGGCCCGGCTGGCCCGGCATCCTTCTCCACGAAGCGGTGGGCCACGGGCTCGAGGGCGACTTCAACCGCAAGGGAACTTCGGCCTTCGCGGGCTTGATGGGCCAGCGGGTGGCGTCGCCCGGGGTCACGGTTCTCGACGACGGCACCATCCCGGATCGCCGCGGCTCGATCACCGTCGATGACGAGGGCACGCCCTCGGGCAAGAACGTGCTGATCGAGGACGGCATTCTCGTGGGCTACATGCAGGACCGCCAGAACGCCCGGCTGATGGGCGTGACGCCCACCGGCAACGGCCGCCGAGAGAGCTTCCAGCACGCGCCGATGCCGCGCATGACCAACACCTACATGCTGGGCGGCACCGCCACCCGCGTGGAGCTTGTGGGCGAGTTGAAGGACGGGCTTTACGCCGTGGGCTTCGGAGGCGGGCAGGTCGACATCACCAACGGCAAGTTCGTCTTCTCCTGCACCGAGGCCTATCGCGTGAAGAACGGCCGCATCGGTGCGCCGGTCAAGGGCGCGACCCTGATTGGCGACGGGGCGACCGCGCTTCAGCAGATTCGCGGTCTGGCCTCGGACATGGCGCTTGATCCCGGCATGGGCAATTGCGGCAAGCAGGGGCAATGGGTGCCGGTCGGCGTCGGCCAGCCGACCGTTCTGATCGGCGGGTTGACGGTGGGGGGCGCGCAGACCGGGTGACCGGGCGCGCCTTCGGGCCTTTTCACGGGCGTTTCGCGTCGTCGGACAGTTTTTTGCACCGATTTACCGGGCCTTAACCTCGTCTACCGTAAACCTTGTTCTGCAAGCAGACGGGGCCGCAGGGCAGCATGACCGGGGACGCATTTTCTTCCACTCACCCCCTACTCCCACCCACCTCGGAAGAGTCCCGCATCGCCTGGCTCCGTCTCTTGCGCTCGCGCCGGGTGGGGATCTCCACCTTCTACCGGCTGATGGCCGAACATGGTGCGGCCGAACCCGCGCTGGCGGCGCTTCCCGCGCTCGCCAGGGCCGCCGGGATCGAGGATTACACCACCTGTCCCGAAGGCGTGGTCCGGGCCGAACTGGCCGCGGGCCGTGCCGCACGGGCGCGGCTCATCTGTCGCGGCGATCCCGACTATCCCGCTCGGCTCGACGATCTGGCGGACGCCCCGCCCATGCTCTGGATGATCGGCGCGCCCGCGCTTCTGTCGCGGCCCGCGGTCGCGCTTGTCGGCGCACGAAACGCCTCGTCCCTGGGCCTCAGGATGGCGCGCGCCATCGCGCGCGGCCTTGGTGAGGCGGGCGTCGTCGTGGTCTCGGGGCTCGCGCGCGGCATCGACGC
>NZ_JBHTMU010000030.1:0-54213 GCF_042679605.1 Litorisediminicola beolgyonensis | reverse complement strand
CAGGTCCCGCCGGACGCCGCGCGGCAGCCGCCGCCCGGCCTGCGCCGCGCGCTGGCCGAGACTGCCGGTCTCGACCCCGAACCGCTCGGCCAGGAGCTTTTCCAGCCGCAGCACGATCTTGCGCATCTCGCTCGCGTCGCTCATGCCCGCACCCTAGTCGCGTCCCCCGCGTCCCGCCAAGCCCCTCTGGCCCGAGACGCGCCCCTGCGCTATCTCACACCCCATGCTCAATACCATCTCCCACGGCACGCCCGGCGACGGCCCGCCGCTGATCCTCGTCCACGGCCTTTACGGCCAGGCCCGCAACTGGCTGCAGATCGCGCGCGCGCTGTCGAAGGAGCGCCACGTGATCGCCGTCGACCAGCGCAATCACGGCGACAGCCCCTGGACCGACAGCCATGACTATCCTGGCATGGCCGAGGATCTTGCACAGGTGATCGACGCCCAGGGCGGTCTCGCCGATCTCGTCGGCCATTCCATGGGCGGCAAGGCGGTGATGGCGCTGGCGCTGACCCGCCCCGATCTCGTCCACCGGATGATCATCGCCGACATGGCCCCGGTCGCCTATGACCATGACCAGTTGCAATATGTCAAAGCGATGAAATCCGTCGATCTGTCTCAGGTCGAGAAACGCTCCGACGCCGCGCGGCAACTGTCCGAGCATGTCTCGGACAGCACGCTCCAGAGCTTCTTCACCCAGAGCATCGACACCTCCGAGAAGCGCTGGAAGCTCAATCTCGACGTGCTCGAGCGCGACATGGACAAGGTCCTGGGCTGGCCCGATCTGGACGGGAGCTTCGAGGGACCGGCGCTGTTCCTCTCGGGCGCCGAGAGCGACTATGTCGCCCCCGCCTATCGCGACACGATCCGGGGCTATTTCCCGAAAGCGCGCTTCGTCAGCCTGCCCGGCACGGGCCATTGGCTCCATGCCGAGAAGCCCCGGGAATTTGCCGAGACCGTGCAGACCTTCCTCGACCGGAGTTGAGCGCGGCGCGCGCTGCGTCAGGCGTGGCGCGCGCGTACCCGGATCAGAGCCCGCGGCAGAGCTGTTCGGCGCGGCCCGCGAAGGCCTTGTAGTTCCGCCACATCCGTTCGTGGTTCGGGCGATCCGACTGGCGGATTTCCTGCGCCCGGTGCGGGTCCTTGAAGAAGGTCACCGCGAGCCGCTGCTCGGAATTGCTCAGCGACTGGTTCGCCACCGCCTGCACACAGCCGCAGAGCCGCGGGTTGCGGGCCTTGCGGTCGCTCTTCATGCAGGCCGTGTTGATCGGCCCGGTCGCATACATCTGAATCGGCGCATAGGCCGACCGGCTGACACCGCCGCCGCCGCCACAGGCCTGCAACGCAAATGCCGCCACGAATAGGGTAAGTACTGCTCTCATAACGCGCCCTCGATCTCGGGACGGCGCACCGTTGATCGGCCGCGTCGCGTCCCTGACTGCCATGGCGGAAGCTTGCCCCAGCGGCGCTTAAGATTCAATGAAATCCGTTCATTTCTTCCGCGCCGCCGTCACGGGCGCTTCGGGGGCGCGTGACGGCGGCGCGGATCGCTCAGTCGCTCAGCCCCGGACCTCGAAGCCCGTCTCGTCGTATTCCGCCGGCGCGGTCTCGACCTCGTCCACCGAGGCCGCCTCCGGGCCGCCCGCGCGGATCTCTCCCAGCATCTCCTCGATCGCGGCGTGATCGCCCGCGAAGACCGCCTCGACCGTGTCCTCCCCGCGGTTCGCGACCCAGCCGCGCAGGCCGTGCGCCTCTGCCCGGTCGCGGGTCCAGGCGCGGAAGCCCACCCCCTGCACCTTGCCCGTCACGCTGACCTTCATGCTCAGTTCCGCCATGGCGTGTCTCTCCTTGTGGTTCACCCCCGAAGAGCCTAGCGCGCAAAGGCGTCGCGGCCATGCCGCGCCACCTTGACCGCCCCCCGCTTCCGCTTCATATCGCTTGGCCATGACCCCGATTTCGCGCATCCGCAACTTCTCCATCGTCGCCCATATCGACCACGGGAAATCCACCCTGGCCGACCGGCTGATCCAGCTCACCGGCACCGTCGCCGAGCGTGACATGAAGGAGCAGTTGCTCGACGCGATGGATATCGAGCGCGAGCGCGGCATCACCATCAAGGCCAACACCGTCCGCATCGAATATCCCGCGAAGGACGGCCAGACCTATATCCTGAACCTGATCGACACGCCCGGACACGTCGACTTCGCCTACGAGGTCTCCCGCTCCATGCGCGCGGTCGAGGGCTCGCTCCTGGTGGTCGACGCGACGCAAGGCGTCGAGGCGCAGACGCTCGCCAATGTCTACACCGCCATCGACGCCGATCACGAGATCGTCCCGGTCCTGAACAAGATCGACCTGCCCGCCTCGGAGCCCGAGCGCGTGCGCGAGCAGATCGAGGACGTGATCGGGATCGAGGCCCATGACGCCATCGAGATCTCCGCCAAGACCGGCCTCGGCATTCCCGACGTGCTCGAGGCCATCGTCACCCGCCTGCCCCCGCCCCATGGCGGCGACGCGGACGCACCGCTCAAGGCGATGCTCGTCGACAGCAAATACGACCCCTATCTGGGCGTCGTTGTGATCGTCCGGGTCGTCGACGGGGTCCTGAAAAAGGGCCAGCGGATCAAGATGATGAAGACCGGCGGCACCTATGACATCGACCGGATCGGCGTTTACCGCCCCGCGATGCAGGACGTGGCCGAGCTTGGCCCGGGCGAGATCGGCTACATCACCGCCCAGATCAAGCAGGTCCGCGACACCCGCGTCGGCGACACGATCACCACCGAGAAGAAGGGCTGCGAGACGCCGCTTCCCGGCTTCAAGCCGTCGATCCCGGTGGTCTTCTGCGGCCTCTTCCCGGTCGACGCCAACGATTTCGAGGACATGCGCGACGCGATCGAGAAGCTCGCGCTGAACGACGCCTCCTTCACCTTCGAGGTCGAGACCTCCGCCGCGCTCGGCTTCGGCTTCCGCTGCGGCTTCCTCGGCCTTCTGCATCTCGAGGTCATCCGCGACCGGCTCGAGCGCGAATACGATATCGACCTGATCACCACCGCGCCCTCGGTGATCTACCACGTCTTCACCAAGGACGGCGAGCGCCACGACCTGCACAACCCCGCCGACATGCCCGACCCCTCCAAGATCGACCGGATCGAGGAGCCGCGCATCAAGGCCACGATCCTGGTGCCGGACGATTACCTCGGCGACGTGCTCAAGCTCTGCCAGGATCGCCGCGGCCTGCAGCTCGACCTGACCTATGCCGGCGCCCGCGCGATGGTGGTCTACGACCTGCCGCTGAACGAGGTGGTCTTCGACTTCTACGACCGGCTGAAATCGGTGACCAAGGGCTATGCGAGCTTCGACTACCAGATGATCGGCTACCGCGAGGACAACCTCGTGAAGATGCAGATCCTCGTGAATGACGAGCCGGTCGATGCGCTCGCCATGCTGGTCCACCGCGACCGGGCCGAGATGCGCGGCCGCGCCATGTGCGAGAAGCTCAAGGAGCTCATTCCCCGCCACATGTTCAAGATCCCGATCCAGGCCGCGATCGGAGGCAAGGTCATCGCCCGCGAAACCCTCGCGGCGCTGCGCAAGGACGTCACCGCCAAGTGTTACGGAGGCGACGCGACCCGGAAGAAGAAGCTTCTGGAGAAGCAGAAGGCCGGCAAGAAGAAGATGCGACAGTTCGGCAAGGTCGAGATCCCGCAAGAGGCGTTCATTTCCGCCCTCAAGATGGACAGCTGACACCACCCCGAGACCGCGTGGGCCACGACGCCGAGGCCCATGCGACTCTGTTTAGCCCTCAGGTCCTAAGAAACCGTGAAGCCGCGCCTCCGGGCCAGCGCCCGTCCGCGGGTGGGCGCCCCGCCCTCCCGGGGTCGCCGCTTTATGTCTGCCAAATCCCTCTCAGTTCAACGCGCGCGCAGGCGTCGACACAGCGCCCGCCCAAAGGGGCGGACGGGCGCTGGCCCGGAGGCACCTTCGGTGCTGTTCTCCGGCCCCGGGCGCACATGAATTTACCAAGATATGGGCCTGGAATCGCTGGGCTGTTCGCGGAAAGCGCCATCGCAAGACCGCGGGATGGCGATCCGCCTACAGATCAGCTCGCTTTATTCCAGCCACGTCCAAAAGACCTCTGAGCGTGCTGCCCAGCCCAGCCAAATCGCCAGCCCGTCACGCCGAAAGCGTGCTGATTGCAGCGGCGCACCTGCGGTGCGACGGGCGGTCTGGCCCCTCTCGGCAGATCCAGCTGTGACGGATCGCCTCCCGGGCGACGGATGGCGCGGCACCTACGGTGCTATTCGCGCCGGAACCCGATCAAACCGCCAGGAGATCGCCGCTTAGAACGGCACCCCGCTCACCAGCACCACGTTGGTGTAGGGCACCGCCTCGCCGGTGCGGACGATGCAGATGGCGCCCTGGCTCATCTCCTTGAGCGCGACATGGCTGTCGGCCTCGACCTCGAGGCGTTCGGCGAACTGGGCGCGGACCTCCTCCGAGGCCTCCTCGGCGATCACCGCCTGCTCCACCACCATCTCGGACAGCACCGCGTCGAGCACGTCCCAGAAGCCCGGCACCCCCAGCCTGACCGCAAGGTCGACGCAGGTCACGCCCGGGGGCACCGGCAGGCCCGCATCCGCGATCACGACCCGGTCGCCATGCCCGAGCGCGGCCACGATGCGTGACAGCTCGGCGTTCAGGATTCCGTTCTTCTTCATGTCAAACTCCCATGGGGGCTCCGATGCCCCCTCTCAGTCGACATAGCCCGCATTGCTCCGAAGCGCACGCCAGGCGCGCATGGTTTCGTCCTGGCGGCGGCGGAATTCCTTGACCGTCCAGGCCTCGACGTCGCACATGCAATCGGCCTGCCAGATCGGCACCAGAGCCGCGATGCGCCTGCGGTGATTGGTGATGTAGACCTGCCCGCCGGTCTCGCGCACGAAGCGCAGATGTTCGGACATCCGCGCGCGAAGCACGGTGGCAGTGACCTGTTCGAATTTCGGGATCGGCATCGGCGCCCCCTGTCGGTCTTCGGGAGGGGCAGAGTGCCGCGCGGACCTCAAGATCGGGTGAATGCGCCGTTCGGGGCGGGCTTGGGGCGCGTGGGCAATTGCCCAAAAGCGCTTTGATTTGCATTCTCCGTACAAACCGGCCCCGAAAACCGCAGACCGCGTACAAATCGGGGGGTCGAATTCACGGCTTTGTACGGTTTTCCCCGTCCCGGAGCGCGGCCACCAGCCCGTCCGCCGCGCGCTCGATCAGGTCGAGCGCCCCGTCGAAATCCCGGGTGTAGTACGGGTCCGGCACGAAGTCGGCGTCGTCGACATAATCGGTGAAGCGGGCGAGCCGTGCGCTGGCGCCGCTCGGCTGGAGGCGCGCAAGGTCTTGATAATTCTCGTCATCCATCGCGAGGATCAGGTCGAACCGGTGGAAATCGGCGCCGCTCACCTGCCGCGCCCGAAGGCCGCCCAGCTCATAGCCGCGCGCCCGCGCCGCCTCTTGCATCGGCCCGTAGGGCGGCTTGCCCACATGCCAGTCGCCGGTCCCCGCACTGTCCACCAGCACCTCCATCCCCGCCTCTTTCAACCGCTCCCGCACCACCCCTTCCGCCGAGGGGGAACGACAGATATTACCGAGACATACGAAGAGGATAGATCGGGTCATGGGGTCTCCTTCCGGGCCTCCAGATAGCGCAGGAGAGGCGGTTTGGCAAAAGAGCACGAGCGGATCGTCATCCTGACCGGCGCCGGGATTTCCGCCGAGAGCGGGCTCGGCACCTTCCGCGACAAGCACGGCCTCTGGGCGCGCTACCGCATCGAGGATGTCGCCACGCCCGAAGCCTATGCCCGCGATCCCGCGCGGGTCCATGCGTTCTACAACATGCGCCGGGCGGAAGCCGCGACGGTAGAGCCCAACCTCGCCCATGCCGCCCTTGCCCGGCTGGTCGCGGAGCATCCGGGCCGCGTCACGCTGGTCACGCAGAATGTCGACGGGCTGCACGAGGCCGCGGGTGCCACTCCGATCCACATGCATGGCCGCCTTGCGGGCGCGCTCTGCCATGGCTGCGGACATCGGTGGGAGGCGTCGCTGGTCATGGCGCCCGAGGACCCCTGCCCGGCCTGCGGGCGCGCGATGACCCGGCCGGATGTCGTCTGGTTCGGCGAGATGCCCTACCACATGGAGACGATCCTCGAGGCACTGGCCGAAGCCACGCTCTTCGCCGCGATCGGCACCTCTGGGCAGGTCTATCCCGCCGCGGGATTCGTCGAGGAAGCCCGGCTCGCCGGGGCGCACACGGTCGAGATCAATCTCGACCGCTCGGATGTCGCGCATGTTTTCGACCGCCACCTGATCGGCCCGGCCTCCGAGACCGTGCCGGCCTGGGTCGAGGAACTGCTCGCCTGAGCGTCAGTTGCCGGTGGCCGAGCCGTGGTCCATCCCGCCATGGTCGCCGTGCATCCCGCCAGCGGCTCCCAACTCGGGCGGCACCCGGTCATTGTCGACCGGAACCTCGATCGTCAGCTCACCCGCCGCCTCGAACTCGAGGACCAGCGTCAGATCGTCGCCCTGCTCCAGAGGGCCGGTCAGCCCGAGCAACATGACGTGATCGCCGCCGCGCTGCAGCGCGTGGCTCTCCCCGGCCGCAAGCGCGATGCCGCCCTCGATCTCGCGCATCTGCATCATGCCGTTTGGATCTGCGATGTGGGTGTGCAGCTCGGCGCGCTCGGCGGCCTCGGTCCGGACCCCGACCAGCCGGTCATCGGTCGCGCCGTCATTGGTGAGGACCATGAACGCCGCGCCGGTTTTCGCCACCGGCGAGGAGGCGCGGGCATAGGCGTCCTCGACGCGGATCTCGGCGCTGACGGCCAGCGGGGCAAGGGTCAGAACGGCGGCGAGAGCGAGCGCGCGCATGGGAGTTTCTCCATCTGGTACGGGTGGCCCAGCATGTCGCATCCGCGCGGATCGGGAGCCATGCGACAAACGGAAACAGCCCCGCCTCGAGGCCGAGGCGGGGCCGGTAAACCGTCGAGATCGGAGGGATCAGGCCTCGGCCTGAGCCTTCGCGATTTCCTTCTTCACCTTCAGCGCGCGCTCGGACAGCTCGGCGTCCTTGGCCTTGGCCAGGAACTTGTCCAGCCCGCCGCGGTGATCGACCGACCGCAGCGCGTGCGAGGAGATGCGCAGCTTGATGCCGCGGTTCAGCGCCTCGGACTGCAGGGTCACGTCGTTCAGGTTCGGCAGGAAACGCCGCTTGGTCTTGTTGTTGGCGTGGCTGACATTGTTGCCAGTCATCGGGCCTTTTCCGGTCAGTTCGCAGACACGGCTCATGGGTCCATCCTCGTCATGATCGGGCGAAACGCGCGGCACGTCCGCCAAAGTCAAAGGGCACTGCCGCGGCAGCGCCCGGAAATTCGTCGGGCTTCTCTATGGGCTTGACGCGCCATCGTCAAGCCCCGGGTCGGCGTCGTGACCGCCAAGTGCCGCACGACGGCGCGCGGCCTCCTCGGCCAGCGTGGGACGGCCGCGTCGCGTGGCGATTCCGCTGAGATTATGCCAGTAATTCGGGGACTTGGCACGACCGGCGCGATGCAGGCCGGTGATATCGGCACGGGCCACCTCGTTGCCGACGAGCAGCCGTTGCAGCGCCGGGTATCCGCCGCCCTCCCGCAGGGTGCGGGTGGCGGGGTGGCCGCCGCCCGCCAAGCGGCACAGCGCGAGATTCGAAAAGATCGCGCCGATCGCCTCGGCATTGAATGCATCGAGCGGGCGGAACGGATCGAAAAGCACCGCGCCGCGCAGGCGCAGCCGTCCATGGGAGGCGAGATCGCCGCGCTCGGGATCGAACTCGGCGGCGAAGCGGTGGAACCGGATATCCCCCGGCACAAGCGCGGGCGAGATCGAGACCTGGGGAGAGATCGCGATCACCCGCTTGAGATCGAGCGCCTTGGAAAACCGCAGGGCCGCGTAGCCGCCCATCGAGAAGCCCATCGAGACCACGCGCTTGTAGCGCGTCGCGACCTCGGCGAGCATGACCTCGAAGGCCGGGGTCTCGTCGTTGATATACCAGTCGTTCTCGCGCGCCTGGAGCGCGAGATGGGCGTGGCCGCGGTCTGTGAAACTCTTCACGGGCCGCGCCTCGTCGAAGGCTCCGGGCCGTTCCAGCCGCTGGCGAAACGACACGAAGAGCTTCGGCGCATCGGCATTGAAGAGATCGCCCCGAAGGCGCACCCCGTCGAAAACCCGCCGCGGTCTCATCAGCCCCCCAGGTAGTCGCGCAGGAGCGTGTCGGCCGCCGCGGCTGGCGTCACCTCGCCCGCCTCGACTTCGAGCGCCATGCGCTCGAGCGCGCCCTTCACGGGCTCGCGCTTGAGCCGCGCCAGAAGACCCTCGCGCACCTCCGCCTCGAACCAGTAGCGCGCCTGGCCCGCGCGCCGTGCCTCGAAATGCCCGGCCTCGCGGCGCCACTCGGTCAGGGACTGCATCTCCTCCCAGGCCTTGGCGAGGCCGGTCTCCTCGACCGCCGAGACGGTGAGCGCCTTGGGGAACCCCTCGGGGTCCTGCGGGCGCTTCCGCAGGAGCCGCAGCGCGCCGGCATAGTCTGCGCAGGTCCGCACGGCCTGTGATTTCAGCTCGCCATCGGCCTTGTTGATCAGGATGATGTCGGCCATCTCCATGATGCCTCGCTTCACCCCCTGCAACTCGTCGCCGCCCGCCGGGGCGAGAAGCAGCAGGAAGAGATCGGTCATCTCGGCCACTACCGTCTCGGACTGGCCGACGCCCACGGTCTCGACCAGCACGACATCGAAGCCGGCCGCCTCGCAAAGCCCGATCGCCTCGCGCGTGCGCCGCGCCACGCCGCCCAGGTGAGATTGCGAGGGCGAGGGCCGGATAAAGGCATTCTTCTCGCGCGAGAGATGCTCCATCCGGGTCTTGTCGCCCAGGATCGAGCCGCCCGAGCGCGCCGAGGAGGGATCGACCGCCAGGACCGCGACCTTGAGCCCCTGCCCGGTCAGCATCATCCCGAAGCTCTCGATGAAGGTCGATTTACCGACGCCCGGCGTGCCCGAGAGCCCGATCCGCATCGCCTGCCGCCCGTGATCGGCGGCGTTCAGCCGCTCGATCAGTGCCATCGCCGATTGCCGGTGATCGGCGCGCCCGCTTTCCACCAGGGTGATCGCCCGCGCCAGCGCGCGACGCTCACCCGCCAGGATGCCGGTCGCCAGAGCCTCGATATCCATCCTGTCTGTCTCCTCGATTGGCGCCCGTTTTGCCCGAGCGCTGCGCCCCTTGTCCAGCACCGCCCGCGTCCCAAGCCGGGACAGAGCGCCGCGCCCCTGGCCTCATCTGTCCATAAATATTCCCGGGAAGCGCGAGGGGCAGGCCCCTCGCTCCTGTCCGCTCCAGAGGCGCACCGGTCAGAGAATCTGCGCCATCGCCGCCAAGAAGCTCCGCACCTCGGCGAGCGTGTTGTAATGGCACATCGACACCCGCACGCAGCCTGGAAGACCCAAGGGGGTCAGGATGTTGCCTGAGTAGTGATCGGGTTTTCTCAGATGCACCCGCACGCCCGCCTCGCGCAGGGCCGAGACGATCCCGCCCGGATCGCGGCCCTCGACGGCGAAGCTGACGAGCCCCTCGCGATGCGGGTTCTGCACGCCGCCGAGGATCTGCACCCCGGGCAGTTCGGCCAGACCCGCGAGATTGTCGATGCCGTGCAGCATCGCGTCGCAAAGCGCCGCTTCCTGCGCGTGGATGACCGCGCCCGCCGTCTCGAGCGGCTCAGCGCCGCCCGCCGCGTGGCCCAGCCATTCGAGATAGCGCACCACCTCCGAGATTGTCGCATAGGCGCCGGTGTCGCGGGTGCCGAGCTCCCAGCGGCCCTCGGGTCCGCCGATCAGCGCGTCATGGGCCAGCGCCGTCAGCCGGTCCGAGGCCCAGGCGACGCCGTAGCCGTGGCGCGAGAAGACCTTGTAGGGCGAGATGACATAGGCATCGACATCCGCCGCCCCGAGCCCGATCGCCCCGTGGCTCGCGTGCTGGATGCCGTCGACGATGATGAAGGCCTCGGGCGCGGTGGCGCGGATCGCCTCCGTAATCGCGGCCAGATCGTTGCCGATCCCGGTCACCGGCGAGGTGTGCAGGATGGTGGCGACCCGGGTCTCGGGCGTCACCGCCTCGGCATAGGCCTCGGCGCTGACGCGGCCCTTCGCGTCGTCATGCGCGACCGAGATATAGGCGCGGCCGGTCTGCTCCGCCCAGCGCGTCGCGGCGCTGCGCGAGGCCGGGTGTTCGACGGTCGACCCCAGGACCGTGCCGGCCGGTGCCGCGCCGAGGCAAGCGTCGCGGATCACCCGGAAGAGAAGCTCGGTGCCGCTTTCGCCGACGAAGACCGCCCCGCCCGTCGCACCGAACCAGCGCGCGACATCGGCCTTGGCCGCGTCGATCACCCGCTGAAGCTCGGCCGAGGCCGGGTTGTCGCGGCCCTGGTTGTCGGGGATCGCGGCGTAGAAGGCCGAGGTCTCGACCACGGATTTCAGCGTCAGCGCCCCGCCCGCATTCTCGAAGAAGATGCGCGGGCCGGAGAGCGGGCAGGTCTCGACATGGGCGAAGCGGTCGCGGACGGCCTCGATCAGGCCCAGCTCTTCGAGCGTTTTCAATGCGGTCGCTCCTTTTGTGCATCCACCGCCTCGCGCATCGCGTCGAGCGCCTCGTCCGCGTCCTCGGGATCCTCCGACGGGATCGCGTAGCTGCCGGTCAGCCATTTCGCGAGGTCCAGATCGGCGCAGCGGCGCGAGCAGAACGGCCGGTAGCTCGGGTCGGTCGGTTTCGTGCAGATCGGGCAGCTCATGAGAGCACCTCCGACAGCGCAACGCGGTCGCGCTTGCGCTGCAATTCGATGTTCCCCATCGGCGTCCAGCCGACAAAGGTGGTCTCGACCCGATCGGCCTTGAGCGCGGCGCGCAGGACGGTCTCGATCTGGCGGCGCTCCTTCTTGGGGACCGGCGCGGGGTCGATGGTGATCAGGCCGCCGAGCCCCCGGACCCGGAGCGCCCGCGGCAGCGCCCGCAGCGCGGCGATAGTGGCCTTGAGACCCGCAGCCGGAGAGGTGTCGCCGCCGGTGTTCACGTCGACCGCGACCAGCGCGCGGGTAGGCTCGATCCACATCGACGCGCCATTGCCAAGCGCGACCTCGGGGCGCCGGGCGCGCTCCAGCGCCTCGGTCACGCCGTGGCACTCGAAACTGCCGGCGTCCTGATCGAACACGTCCGGCACCGGCCAGTCCCTCCACGCCAGCGCGTGGGGCCCGTCGCCCGCGACCAGGAGCTCCGGCCCCTTGCCGCTATCGGCCAGGACCTGCCCCGCAAGCGCGACCATCGCGGCGATGTCCTCGGCAATCTCGCCAGCCTCTGCTCCGACGCATTCCGAGCGCAGGATCAGCCCGCCGGGGCCGTCGAAGCTTTCGTGCGCGATGCCCAGAAGCATGTCGCGCGTGTCGTCGTCGCGGATCGAGCGCGAGACATTGATGCCCGGCGCGTCCGGAGTGACGATGGCGTAGCGGCTCTTGAAGAGAAGTTTCGCGGTCACCGGAAGCGCCTTGCCCGGCTCGGCCTGGCCCGTGACCTGTACGATCAGCGGCTCGCCGGGCGAAATGCCCTTGATCTGACGCAGGTAGAGCGGCCCCTCGGGACCGTCGAGGAAGAGCCCGCCCTGCCCCTTCATCGGTCGCCGCGCGATGCCGCGGCAGATCGCGCCGGTCGAGAGGCCCTCGCCCTCGATCAGCAGATCCTCGAGCTGTCCATCGACGATCAGAGCCGCCGCCTCGCGGTCGCCCAGATGGTCGAGAGCGATCACCGAGCCTTTCATGCCTGCCTCCAGACCGGCCATCCGGCCGCTTGCAACAGCGCCGCCGTCTCCGCGAGCGGCAGACCGACGATGCCGGTGAACGAGCCCGAGATCCACGGGATCAGCGCGCCCGCGGGTCCCTGGATGCCGTAGCCTCCAGCCTTGCCCTGCCAGTCGCCGGTGGCGAGATAGCCGTTCACCTCGTCGCCCGTGAGGCGCTTCATCTTCACCGCGCTCACGACGTCGCGCTCCCAGAGCCGCTCGCCCCGGCGGACGGCCACGGCGGTGACGACGCGGTGGCGACGCCCGGAGAGCGCATAGAGAAACTCCGCCGCCTCGCCCGCATCGCGGGGCTTGCCGAGAATCCGGCGGCCGAGCGCCACGGTGGTGTCGGCGGCGAGCACGAGGTCGTCGGGCTCCGCCGCAACCGCCAGCGCCTTCTCCCGGGCGATCCGCACGCAATAGGGGCGCGGCAACTCGCGTTCACGCGGGTCCTCGTCGATCTCCGGCGGGCGCACCGCGTCGGGCGTCACGCCGATCTGTGCCAGAAGCTCGAGCCTGCGCGGGCTTCCCGATCCGAGAATGAAGGTCACATCCGCCCCCTGAACAGCAAAACGGGGCCCGAGGGCCCCGCGCGGGATCGCATATCCTGCCGTTTACTTGAAGCGGTAGTTGATGCGACCCTTGGTCAGATCGTAGGGCGTCATCTCGACCTGCACCTTGTCGCCAGCCAGAACACGGATGCGGTTCTTGCGCATCTTGCCTGCCGTGTGCGCGATGATCTCATGGCCATTCTCAAGCTCGACCCGGAACGTCGCGTTGGGCAGGAGTTCCTTCACGACACCGGGAAATTCGAGCAAATCTTCCTTGGCCATGGTCTCTCCTGAATTGCGTCCAGCGCCGATCGGGGGTCCGGTCAGCGCAATGTGGGGTAAATGCGCCCATGCGGACGGTTTTTCAAGTGTCAATTCCGCGCAGGGAGATTTCCTCGACCGGGCCGTCGCGGCCCGCCTGCTCGTCCCAATGGGTGCGGTTGAGCACGACGCCGTCCATGCGCACCTGCGCGACCTGCACGGGATCGAGCTCGGCATAGGTCCAGCCGGGCTGGTCGAGCACGCCCTCGGCGATCACGCCGGTCGGCGGAAAGCCGGTATCGGGCGGGCCGAAGACGCCGCCGCGTCCGCAATTGGTGTCCACCGCCTCGGACCAGTCCGCCGGACCGACGGTCGAGGACATGACCGTCACGCATTGCTGCTCGAGCGCGCGGGCCATGGCGCCGATGCGCACGCGGGAATAGCCGGTCAGGGCCTCGGTGCAGGAGGGCACGAGAATGAGATCGGCCTCCTTCATCGCACGCGCCAGGAGCGGGTATTCGCTGTCGTAACAGATCAGGATGCCGATCCGCCCCAGTTCCGTGTCGAAGACGCGCAGCGGGCCGCCCCCGACGACTCCCCAGGTCTCGCGCTCGAAGCGCGTCATGATCTGCTTGTCCTGATGGCCGCGCGCACCGCCCGGCGTGAAGAACCGCGCCCGGTTGACGGGTCGCTCGCCGAAATCGGGATCGAAGACCGGCGCCGAGGCGGCGAGGATGTAGACCCCGTACTCGGCGGCGAGCCGCGCATGCAGGTCGTCGACCGCCGGGATCCGGTCCGAGACAGCCCGGAGCGACGCCTCGAGATCGCCCGCCACCTTGGCACCGTCGAGCGTCGCCAGCTCCATCGCCCCGTATTCGGGAAAGACCAGAAGGTCGGCCCCGGCCGAGGCCGCCTCGCTCACCCAGTCGATGAGCTTGGTCTCATAGGCCGCCCAGTTCGGCAGGAAATCGAGCGGATAGCCCGCCGCCGCGATCTTCATCAGCGCACCTTGAGCGTCGCGAGCCCGATCAGCGCGAGGATCAGCGAGATGATCCAGAAGCGGATCACGATCTGCGGCTCGGCCCAGCCCTTCTTTTCGTAATGGTGGTGGATCGGGGCCATCAGGAAGACCCGTTTGCCGGTCCGCTTGAAGTAGAGGACCTGGATGATCACCGAGAGCGCCTCGACCACGAAAAGGCCGCCCACGACCGCCAGGACGATCTCGTGCTTGGTCGCCACCGCGATGGCACCGAGCGCGCCGCCCAGGGCAAGGCTGCCGGTATCGCCCATGAAGACCGCCGCGGGGGGCGCGTTGTACCACAGGAACCCGAGCCCGCCGCCGAACACCCCCATCGCGAAGATCAGGATCTCGCCGGTCCCGGGCACATAATGCACATCGAGATACTCGGTGAAGTCGACCCGACCCACCGCGTAGGCGATGACCCCCAGCGTGCCGGTCGCGATCATCACCGGCATGATCGCCAGCCCGTCGAGCCCGTCGGTCAGGTTCACCGCGTTGGCAGAGCCCACGATCACGATCATCGCGAAGGGAATGTAGAACCAGCCCAGGTGGATGAGCGTGTTCTTGAAGACCGGCAGTGCCAACTCGTTGGTCAGCTCCGGCGGATGGTAGAGGCTCGCCCAGAACCCCGCGATGGCAGCAATGAGGAAGCCCAGGAGCAACCGCACCTTGCCCGAGACCCCCGCCGAGGTCTGCTTTTTCACCTTGGCGTAATCGTCGGCAAAGCCGATCGCCGCGTAAGAGACGGTGACGAAGAGCACCATCCAGACGAAGGGGTTGTCGAGCCGCGCCCAAAGGAGCGTCGAGGTCACGAGCGCACCGATGATCAGAAGACCGCCCATGGTCGGCGTGCCCGCCTTGACGAAATGACCTTCCGGCCCGTCGGTGCGGATCGGCTGCCCCTTGCCCTGGCGCTTGCGCAGGACGTTGATCAGCGGCAGCCCGAACAGGAAGCCGAAGATCAGCGCGGTGAGAAAGGCCCCGCCCGCGCGGAAGGTGATGTAGCGGAACAGGTTGAATGCCCCGCCCCCGTCGGACAGCTCGGCCAGCCAGTAGAGCATGTGGTCTCGTCTCCCGTCCCGTTCTTCGCGCCGGAGAGGCGGCGCCCGGCCTCAGGCCTCCGCCGTGGCGGCGCCTTGGCGCAATTTGCGGATCGCGTCAACAATGCGGCCGAGACCCATCGACAACGATCCCTTCACCAGCACGACGTCGCCGGCATCGAGATCACGCGCCACTCGGGCCGCCATGGCCGGGGCATCCTCGGTCCAGTGACCGCGTTTCTCGCGCGGCAGCGCCTCCCAGAGCGACCGCATCAGAGGGCCCACGCAATGCACGAGGTCGATCTCTCGCATCGCGGGATGGTCGGCCAGAGCGGCATGCAGCGCCGCTCCGGTGTCGCCCAGTTCCTTCATGTCGCCGAGATAGGCGATCCGGCGGCCATGGGCGATGCGCCCGATCCCGTCCTCGGGCATGCTTGCCGCGAGCACCTCGAGCGACGCGCCGACCGAGGCGGGATTGGCGTTGTAGGCATCGTCGATCAGCTCGATCCGCATCTGCGGATCGACCGCGTCGAGCGCGATCACCTCGCGCTGGCCGCGCCCCGCCCCGGGCCGCCAGCGCGCCAGATCGGCAATGGCCGTGGCGAGGTCGAGACCGAGCGCACCGGCGCAGGCGATGACCGCCAGCGCGTTGACCGCGAAATGCCGCCCCTGCGCCGCGACCTTGTAGAGAAGCTTCTGCCGCCAGGCGCGCATCTGCGCCACCGTGACCGTCCCGGAGATGCGGATATCGGTCGCCCGGTGGTGACAGGCCGCGCTTTCTCCGAAGCTGATCACGCTGGCGCCCGCGCGCTCCGCCGCCGCCTCGAGGATCGGCGTGACCGCCAGGTCGCCGTTCAGGATGGCGGTGCCGCCGGGCTCCAGCCCATCGAAGATCGCCGCCTTCTCGCGCGCGATCCCCTCGACATTCTCGAAGGCCGCCAGATGCGCCGGGGCGACGATGACCACGATGCCCACATGCGGGCGCGCCAGGCGCGACAGGGGCGCGATCTCGCCGGGATGGTTCATGCCGATCTCGATCACCGCGAACTCGGTCTCCCGCGGCATCCGCGCCAGCGTCAGCGGCACGCCCCAATGGTTGTTGTAGCTGGCCTCGGCGGCATGCACCCGGCCCTGCCCGCCCAGGACCGTGCGCAGCATCTCCTTGGTCGAGGTCTTGCCCACCGACCCGGTCACCGCCACGACCCGCGCAGCCGTGCGCGCCCGTGCGGCGCGCCCCAGCGCTTCGAGCGCCCCAAGCACGTCGTCGACGATCAGGAGCGGCGCATCCTCGGCCACTCCCTCGGGGATGTGATCGACCAGCGCCGCCGCCGCGCCCTTGGCCAGCGCGTCGGCCACGAACTCATGCCCGTCCCGCGCCGCCTTGAGCGCCACGAAGAGATCGCCCGGCGCCAGGCTCCGCGTGTCGATCGACACGCCCCCGGCCGTCCAGGGCGCGCTGACCCGCCCGCCCGTCGCCCGGGCCGCCTCGTCGCTCGTCCAGAGTGTCATTGCCGCCCCTCGCCTCGCCACCTGCGCGTCCCACGCCGGGCGAACGCGCAGCCTCGTGCTTCTTCTTTTTCTAAATACGCAGCCCACGGCTGCCACGGGCGCGGCCTTGCGGCGCGGCGCGCTGTCACGCGACGCCCCCGTCGAGTGCGGAGACCGCGACGCTGGCCTGCTCCGCATCGTCGAACGGATAGACCGTCTCGCCGACGATCTGGCCGGTCTCGTGGCCCTTGCCGCAGATCAGGAGCGCGTCGCCGGGACCAAGCGCATCGACGCCGCGCAGGATCGCCTCGGCGCGGTCGCCGACCTCGAGCGCCCCCGGCGCGCCGTCGAGCACCTGCGCGCGGATCGCCGCGGGGTCCTCGGTGCGCGGGTTGTCGTCGGTCACGATCACCGTGTCGGCGAACTCCGCCGCCGCTGCGCCCATCAGCGGTCTCTTCCCCGCGTCGCGGTCGCCGCCCGCGCCGACGATGGCGACGAGGCGGCCCATGACATGCGGGCGAAGCGCGCGGATCGCGGTCGCCACCGCGTCGGGCGTGTGGGCGTAATCGACGAAGACCGTCGCGCCGTTGTCGCGCGTCGCGGCAAGCTGCATGCGGCCCCGCACGGTGTCGAGGCGCGGCAGGGCCGAGAACACGTCTTCGGCCGGCGTGCCGCAGGCGATCACGAGACCTGCCGCCACCAGCGCGTTCTCCGCCTGGAAGCCGCCGATCAGGCCAAGCTTCAGCTGCCGCACGACCCCTTCGTGCCGGACGCGGATCTCCTGGCCCGCCTGCTCGAAGCGCTGGCCCATCAGGCAGATATCTGCGCCCTCGGCCCGGCCCACGGTAATGAGCGTCTGGCCCCGCGCCTCGGCGATGGCGGCCATGTCGACGCCTCTCGGGTCGTCGATATTGATCACCGCGGTGCCGTCCTCGGGCAGGACGCGGGCGAAGAGCCCGGCCTTGGCGGCGAAGTAATCCTCGAAGCTCGCATGGTAATCGAGGTGATCCTGGGTGAAATTCGTGAACCCCGCCGCGGTCAGCGTCACCCCGTCGAGACGGCGCTGTTCGAGCCCGTGCGAGGACGCCTCCATCGCGGCGTGATCGACACCGGCTTCGGCCGCGCCCGCGAGCATGTGGTGGAGCGTGATCGGTTCGGGCGTGGTGTGGCGCAGCGGTGCCTGCCAGTCGCCCTCGACCCCGGTTGTGCCCAGATTGACAGCGCGCAGACCGAGCTCCTGCCAGATGCGGCGGGTGAAGCTCGCCACCGAGGTCTTGCCGTTGGTGCCGGTGACCGCGACCACCGTTCCGGGCTGGGCGCCGAACCAGAGCGCCGCGCTGTAGGCCAGGGCCTGCCTGGGATCGGCGGCGACGATCAGCGCGGCGGGCGAGCCCGCAAGCGCGTCCGCGGCGATCCGCGCGCCCTCGGCATCGGTCAGGATCGCGCCCGCACCGGCGGCAAGCGCCGCGGGTATGAATTCGGCCCCGTGCACCCGCGTGCCCGGAAGCGCAAAGAAGAGGGTGCCGTCCCGCACCTCGCGGCTGTCGACCGCGAGCCCCGTGACCTGCGCCTCGGCGCCGCCGCGCGCGGTCAATCCCAGCTCAGCCAGTGTCCGTCTCGCCGTCACGTCCCGCCCCCATGCGTTGCCGTGGCGCGCGTCTTTCGCGCGCTCCGCTCATACAGCCGTTTTCCCGCGTCCCGCAACCGGAGGCAAGGCCCCGCGGCGCTCGGACCGCTCAGTTCCCGGTCAGAACCAGCGCCTCGCCCGGACCGTGATCGGGACGAAGCCCCAGAAGCGGCGCGACCCGGCGGATCATCTCGGCAGCGACCGGTACGGCGGTCCAGCCGGCGGTGCGTCGCGGCTTTTCGCCGGAGGTCTCGACCGGCTCGTCGAGCGTCACGACAAGCGCGTATTTCGGATTATCGGCCGGGAAGACCGAGGCGAAGCTGGCGATCACCTTGTCGTCGTAATAGCCGCCCCCGCGCTCCTTGGGCTTGTCGGCGGAGCCGGTCTTGCCCGCCACCTTGTAGCCCGGCACCTCGGCGAAGGTCGCGGTGCCCTCGGTGACGACCTTGCGCAGCATGGTTACGGCGGCCTGGGCGGTTTGCTCGGACATCACCCGGTGGCCGGGATCGCCGCTGCCGCCCTTGATCAGCGAGGGCTGGCGGTAGATGCCGCCGTTGGCGATGGCCGCATAGGCCGCCGCCAGGTGCAGGGGCGACGAGGAGAGCCCGTGCCCGTAGGAGATCGTCACGCCGGAGAGCTCTTTCCACTCCTTGGGAAAGAGTGGCTGGCCGCCCTTTGCCTCGGCGATCTCCAGAGGCGTCGGGGCGAGAAAGCCCAGCCTTTCCAGGAAATCCTTCTGCCGCGCGGTGCCGATGGCGAGCGCGAGCTTGCCGGTGCCGCGGTTCGAGGACTTGATGATGATCTCCTCGACGGTGAGGTCCTTGTAATTGTGGTTGCGGAACTCGCCGATGGAGAAGCCGCCGACCCGCATCGGGGGGCGCGTGTCGATCACCGTCTGGGGCGTCACGATCCCGAGCTCGACCGCCTGCGCGGCGGCGAAGATCTTGAAGGTGGAGCCCAGCTCGTAGACGCCCTGCACTGCGCGGTTGAAGAGCGGGCTGTCGGAGGGAGAGCCCTTGGTGGGCGGCATCGGCCGGTCGTTGGGATCGAAATCGGGAAGCGACGCGATCGAGATCACCTCGCCCGTGGCCACGTCCAGAAGGACCGCGGCCGCGCCGCGGGCGTTCATCAGCATCATGCCGCCCGCGAGCACCCGCTCGACCGCCGCCTGGACGGTGAGATCGAGCGACAGCGCCACCGGGCGCCCCTCGCGCGCGGGATTGCGCAATTCCTTGTCGAGATAGGCTTCGAGACCGGCGGTGCCGACGACCTCGGCCGAATGCACGCCCTCCTGCCCGAAACGGGTGCCGCCCAGCACATGCGCGGCCAGCGCCCCGTTCGGGAAGAGGCGCATGTCGCGCGGGCCGAACAGCAGCCCGGGCTCACCGATATCGTGGACCAGCTGCTTCTGCTCGGGGCTCAGCTTCTTGCGCACCCAGACGAATTTCCGGTTGCCGGAGAAATCCTTGAGCAGGCGCTCGCGGTCGAGCTCGGGGAAGATCTTCACGAGCTCCTCGGCGGCGCGCTCCGGCTCGATCATCTGCTGGGGATGGGCATAGAGCGAATGGGTCGCCATGTTGGTGGCCAGGAGCCGACCCTTGCGGTCGACGATATCGGCCCGTCCCGCGACGATGGAGGCCCCGACGGTCTGCGCGCGCGGCTCGACCGGCTCGGAGGCGGCGAGAACGCCCATCCGGGCGCCGACCGCGCCGAAGGCCAGGAAGAACATCACACCCATGACCAGAAGTCGGCCCTGCGCGCGGGCGCGGGCCTTGTCGCGCATCTGCTCGTGGCGGATGCGCAGGTTCTCGCGCTCGATGGCGTCGGGGTTCTCCCCCTTTTCGCGGGCCTCGAGAATGCGGGCGAGCGGGCGCAGCGGCGTCCGGATCATGGCTGACCTCCACGGGACGAGACATCGACCGCGCCGGTGATCTCGAGCGGCGGCGGCGCGGGATAGGCGACCTGGTCGACCCGGCCGAACTGCTCGGGCAGGAACGGCAGAAGGCCCAACCGGTCGAAGTTGAAATCGGCCAGGTCGCGCAGGCGATCGGGGCGATTGAGATAGGCCCATTCCGCCTTGAGCACGGCGAGCCGTTCGCGCGCCGCCCCGATCTCGGCCTGCAGCCGCTCGGTTTCGCCCAGCGCGGCACGGGTGGTGTAGTTCTCGTGGTAGACCCAGAAGGCAAGTCCGATCAGGGTCAGGAAGCTCAGGACGTAGAACACGCTCCGCATCTCAACGGTCTTTCTTCAACAGAGGCATGGATATGGCGGTGGGGTCGATCTCGCCCGGAGGCGCATCGGTGCGTCGGGCGACGCGCAGCTTGGCGGACCGGGCGCGCGGGTTGATGCGCAGCTCGTCCTCGTCCGGGCCGATGGCCTTGCGGCTGATCAGGGTGAACTGCGCGGGCGCTTCCTCGGTCAGGGGCTGGTAGCGGTTGGCGCGGCCGGTCTGCCCGGCGCGCGACTGGAGGAACCGCTTGACCATCCGGTCCTCGACGGAATGGAAGGTCACGACCGCCAGTGCGCCGCCGGGGGCCAGTGCCCGCTCGGCAGCCATAAGCCCCTGATACAACGCGCCGTATTCGTCGTTCACCGCGATCCTGAGCGCCTGGAAGGACCGGGTCGCGGGATGGCTCTGGCCGGGTTTCTGGCGCGGCAGGCAGCTCTCGACGATCTCGCTCAGCCGTCCGGTCGTCTCGATCGGCGCCTCGGCGCGCGCCCTGACGATGGCCTTGGCGATCCTGCGCGAGGCGCGCTCTTCGCCATAGACATAAAGAATGTCCGCCAACTCGGCCTCGCCCGCCTCGTTGACCAGATCGGCGGCGCTCGGGCCGTCCTGGCTCATGCGCATGTCGAGGGGGCCGTCCTTCTGGAAGGAGAAGCCCCGCTCGGCGCGGTCGAGCTGCATCGAGGAGACGCCGAGATCAAGAACGACGCCGTCCACGCCTTCGGCATGGGCGTCCATCTCGGCGAAATTGGCCTGAACAAGCTGCAGCCGGTCGCCGTAATCCGCGCCCCAAACCCGCGCCATCTCATGCGCCAAGGGATCGCGGTCGATGCCGATCAGGCGCTCGGCGCCCGCGTCGAGCAGGCCGCGCGCATAGCCGCCTGCGCCGAGCGTGCCGTCGACCCAGATGCCGGAGACCGGTGCGACCGCTTTCAGGAGCGGACGCAGCAGGACAGGGATGTGCGGAGGTGCGAGAGGCGCGTCCGCAGCCATGCTCAGCCTCCCTGAGCCTGGTCCAGGAAGATCAGCGGGTCGACATCCTCATCGAGCTCGTCGAGCCATTCCTCGGTCGCCGCCGCCTCTTCGGTTTCGTAGGTCTCGGGGTTCCAGATCTGGAACGTGTCGCCGGAGGCGATGAAGAAGGCTTCGTCGCCCGAGCTGAGGCCGATCTTCTCGCGCAGCTTCGCGGGAAGCACGATCCGGCCGGTGTCATCGACGGAGGTGTCGAGCGACTGGCCCGAGAACAGCCGCTCGAGCATCTTGCGCTCGCGCGAGCCGCGCGGCAGGGCCTCGATCTTCTCGTCGACCTCTTCGATGGCGTTGATCGTATAGCATTCCAGGAACTTGCGGCGGCTGTCGCCGTAGACGATGACGAAGTCCGGGGTCTTGCCGTCGACCCAGGCCGGATCGCCCGCCTCGAGGACGCGACGAAACGAGGCCGGGATACTCACCCGACCCTTGCCGTCCACCTTGTGACGACTTTCGCCTCTGAACCTCAGCCTGCGGCCCACTGCCCGGCCCTTTCCTCATCCCCCTGAACGTAAAAACGGCGGGTCGATCTGCTGCCAATGATCGACCCGCCGCCTGGTCCCGCTGTGCGGGAGGGTCCGACTGCGCGCGCCATCTGGGGGGATGTCTGCTCGCTCGCGCGCCGGATTCCGTTTTTGACGATGAAGAGCGGGTGCCTGTATGAAACCTGCTGTTTTTATTATGTTTCGGGAGTTTTTCGCGGCGCTTGGGGAGCCGCTCGTTCCCGCCTTCATCGTGGATATAGGGATGACATGGGAATTCGTGGGGCGCAATAAAAAATTTGGAACCAAACCCCATCATGTTGCTTTGGGGGTGCCCTAAAAACAACATATGGACACCTGCATCACCAGTCTGTTACCTCATATTGATGAAAGCCGATCCCAAATAGGCATATCTAGTGCCGCCGCGGGTGGTAAGTTTTTCCCACAATTTCCCAACTCAGAAGACGCCGCGCGATCCACGCCCGTTTTCCACCCCTCCCTGGCGCGCCGCCCGCATGGAATCGCGCGCCGGAGAGCCCGGATTCGGGGCCTCGACCACAAATTCCCATGCGACCCAGCGCACACATCCCATGACTTCCCATGGGACAGCGGCCAGCAGGCCCCTAGAAGGCGTGCGCAATGAGGGAGGCCGCTGGACGGGGACGTATAAAGAGGAGCGCGCCGACATGGGGGCAGTCTCAGCGCCGACATTCCGGTAAAACAGTCAAGCGGAGCGCTTTATGAATTGACCATTTTTGCAGCCTTTTCCCGCCGGGACCGCCGAAAGGAAATGGAATTACCCAACGTCACTCATAAGAAAATATTGGAACCCATTGATAACGCGGCCTTCTTAATCTGCGATTTCTGCATGGCAGCATTGAGAATTGATCCATTGTGCAACTGCAGCATTGAGGCCATCTTGGTGTCAACACGAAACGAACAGTAGCGAACAGGCACACATAATGGCTTACGCAACTCACATCTCCAGCGCCCCCACGGGCCGCTTCGAAACCTTCACCGCGTCCCTGCGCACCGCGCTTCAGCGTCGCCGGGTCTTCAGCCGCACTCTGAAAGAGCTCTCGGCTCTCAGCGATCGCGAGCTGGCGGATCTCGGCCTGCATCGCTCGATGCTCCGCCGGATCGCGCAGGAAGCAGCACAGAACGTCGCCTGACGCGAGGTTACTAAGAACTCCTGACAAATTTTGCACATCCGAGGGAACCGATCTCGAGTTTCTGCATTGCAGCAAAAGATGTCACCAGTTTCGGAACGCTTCTCCTCCTCCCTTGAGCGTTTCGAATTTAGCGGCAGGGTCGCCTCCTCCCTGACCCTGTCGCACCAGATCACGGGATATCGGGCGCCCGGCGCCTGCTCATCCCACAAAGACACGGGCGCCCTCTCCTCCTCCCTGGGTGGCCCGGACAGGCGACGGGATCACTCCTCCCTTTCCCGTCGCCTCTAAATTCGGAGCATCGGGCCTGGCCTGTCTGTTCCAACCGAGACGAAGGCCCTCTCCTCCTCCCTGGGCTTTCGGACCTGGCGGCGGGGTCTCTCCTCCTCCCTGACCCCGCCGCTGACCTAATTCGGAGCATCCGGGTCCCACCCGCCTGCTCCATCCGAGACGAAGGCCCTCTCCTCCTCCCTGGGCTTTCGGACCTGGCGGCGGGGTCTCTCCTCCTCCCTGACCTCGCCGCCGACATATTCGGAGCGCCCGGGCCACGCCCGCCCGCTCCATCCGAGACGAAGGCCCTCTCCTCCTCCCTGGGCTTTCGGACCTGGCGGCGGGCTCTCTCCTCCTCCCTGACCCCGCCGCTGACCCAATTCGGAGCATCCGGGTCCCACCCGCCCGCTCCATCCGAGACGAAGGCCCTCTCCTCCTCCCTGGGCTTTCGAAACTGGCGGCGGGGTCTCTCCTCCTCCCTGACCCCGCCGCCGACTTCTCTCCCGCACATACCCCCGCACATTCCTTTGTCGCAGAGCGTGTCTTTCCCTTCGTCCGCCGCTTCGGTAGACGAGGCCCGAGACCGGCGCCCGGCGGGCGCAGATGACAAAGAGGGGTCGCGCGATGAGCATGGACAAGACCTTCGATGCCGCCTCGGCCGAGGCCCGCATCTACGACGCCTGGGAAGACGCGGGATGTTTCTCGGCCGGCGCCAATGCCAAGCCCGGGGCCGAGGCCTTCTCGATCATGATCCCGCCGCCGAACGTGACCGGCTCTCTGCATATGGGTCATGCCTTCAACAACACGCTGCAGGATATCCTGGTGCGCTGGAAGCGGATGCAGGGCTACGACACGCTCTGGCAGCCGGGCACCGACCATGCGGGCATCGCGACCCAGATGGTCACCGAGCGCGAGATGGCCGCCAATGGCGAGCCCTCGCGCACCGAGATGGGCCGCGAAGCGTTTCTCGAGCGGGTCTGGCAGCAGAAGATCAAGAGCCGCGGCACGATCATCGGGCAGTTGAAGCGCCTCGGCGCCTCCTGCGACTGGTCGCGCGAAGCCTTCACCATGTCCGGCGCACCCGGTGCGCCCGAGGGGGAAGAGGGTAACTTCCACGACGCGGTGATCCGGGTCTTCGTCGACATGTACGAAAAGGGCCTGATCTACCGCGGCAAGCGGCTGGTGAACTGGGACCCGCATTTCGAGACCGCGATCTCGGATCTCGAGGTCGAGAATATCGAAGTGCCCGGCCATATGTGGCACTTCAAGTATCCGCTCGCGGGCGGAGCGACCTACACCTATGTCGAGCGCGACGAGGACGGCAACGTGCTCTTCGAGGAAGAGCGCGATTACATCTCCATCGCAACGACCCGGCCCGAGACCATGCTGGGCGACGGCGCGGTCGCGGTGCATCCCTCGGACGCGCGCTACGCGCCCATCGTCGGGCAGCTCTGCGAGATCCCGGTCGGGCCCAAGGAGCATCGCCGCCTGATCCCGATCATCACCGACGAGTATCCCGATCCCGCGTTCGGCTCGGGCGCGGTCAAGATCACCGGCGCGCATGATTTCAACGACTACGCGGTCGCCAAGCGCGGCGGCATCCCCTGCTACCGGCTGATGGACACCCGCGCGCAGATGCGCGCAGACGGTGCGCCCTACGCCGAGGCCGCCGCCACGGCGATGGAGGTCGCCAAGGGCGCGCGGACGCTCTCGGAGGCCGAGGTCGACGCGATCAACCTCGTGCCCGACGAGCTGCGCGGCCTCGACCGCCTCGCCGCTCGCGAAGCCGTGGTCCGGCAGATCACCGAGGAAGGTCTCGCGGTGATGGTGCCCGAGAGCGATCCGCGCCTCGGCAGACAAGCCACAAAGCCGCTCGCACCCGAAGAAGGCGGCGAGGACCGCACCGAGACGCTCGTGCCGCTGGTCGAGTCGAAGCCGATTATGCAGCCCTTCGGCGACCGCTCGAAGGTGGTGATCGAGCCGATGCTCACCGACCAGTGGTTCGTCGATGCCGACAAGATCGTCGGCCCCGCGCTCGACGCGGTGCGCAGCGGCGAGACCGAAATCCTGCCAGAGCGCGACCGCAAGGTCTATTTCCACTGGCTCGAGAATATCGAGCCCTGGTGCATCTCGCGCCAGCTCTGGTGGGGCCACCAAATCCCGGTCTGGTACGGGCTCGACGTCTGGAACACCGGCTTCACCGATGACGAGGGCGATGCCGCGCTCGACGAGGTCGAGCTGATGCGGCTCCTGTCGGAAGGCGCCTATAACCACGCCGAGCCGACCTATCACTGCGCCGCCGATCTCGAGGCGCTGGCCGACAAGTTCCATGCCGACCTGCGCGCCCTGCCCGCGCCGCTGCATGCCGCCCGCGTCGTCGAAGTGGCCGACCGCGCGGAGGCGATCCAGCGGCTCGCCGAAAGCCTCGCCGAGTACAACCTCAACCAGGACCCGACGCATCTGGTCTACCCGGTCTGGCGCGATCCCGACGTGCTCGACACGTGGTTCTCGTCGGGCCTCTGGCCGATCGGAACGCTCGGATGGCCCGAGCGGACGCCGGAGCTGGCGCGCTACTTCCCGACCTCGGTCCTGATCACCGGCTTCGACATCATCTTCTTCTGGGTCGCCCGGATGATGATGATGCAATACGCGGTGGTCGGCGAAAAACCCTTCTCGACGGTCTATGTCCACGCGCTCGTCCGCGACGAGAAGGGCAAGAAGATGTCGAAATCCCTCGGCAACGTGCTCGATCCGCTCGACCTGATCGACGAGTACGGTGCCGACGCGGTGCGCTTCACGCTCACCGCGATGGCGGCGATGGGGCGCGACCTGAAGCTGTCGAAGGACCGCATCGCGGGCTACCGCAATTTCGGCACCAAGCTCTGGAACGCCTGCCGCTTCGCCGAGATGAACGGCGTTTTCGAGGGCGCGACAGGCACACGCCCCGAGGCCAGCCAGACCGCGAACCGCTGGATCATCGGCGAGACCGCGCGCGTGCGCAAAGCCGTCGATGCGGCCCTTGCCGAATACCGGTTCAACGATGCCGCGAACGGGCTTTACGCCTTTGTCTGGGGCAAGGTCTGCGACTGGTATGTCGAGTTCTCGAAGCCGCTCTTCTCGTCCGAGGACGAGGCCGTCGTGGCCGAGACCCGCGCGACGATGGCCTGGGTGCTCGACCAGTGCCTGATCCTCCTGCACCCGATCATGCCCTTCATCACCGAAGAGCTCTGGGCGACGCTGGCCCCGCGCGAGCGGATGCTCGTCCATGCCGACTGGCCGGACTACAGCGCGGCCGATCTCGCCGATCCGGCCGCGGATCGCGAGATGTCCTGGGTGATCTCGCTGATCGAGGGCGTGCGCTCGGCCCGGGCGCAGATGCATGTGCCCGCGGGTCTCCATGTGCCGATGCTGGTCAGCCAGATCGACGCGGCGGGCCGCTCCGCCTGGGAGCGGAACGCGTCGCTGATCACCCGCCTGGCCCGGATCGAGAGCCTGTCGGAGACCGACGCCTTCCCGAAGGGCACGGTGACCATCGCGGTCGAGGGCGCGACCTTCGGCTTGCCGCTCGAAGGGATCATCGACGTCGCCGAAGAGATCGCGCGGCTCGAGAAGAGCCTCGCCAAGCTCGACAAGGAGATCGCCGGACTGTCGGGACGGCTCAGGAACCCGAAATTCGTCGAAAGCGCGCCCGAGGACGTGGTCGAGGAAACCCGCGAGACGCTGGCGCAGAAAGAGGACGAGCAAAAGGCCCTGTCGGGCGCTTTGGAGCGGTTGAGGGAATTGGGATAGTCGCGAGTTCAAACTCAAGACTCACCTTTATTTTCCCTGCAAGGATCGTTAACGTCAGATCCGGGTGACAGCTGCCCGTCCGAATGTCCTGACACCGGAGCCCCACTCCTACCGTGCCCAATCGCGCACCCAACAGGCCGGATCGCCTAGGCGAACCGGGCTTCCATAGTGTCCTGCGCCGGGCCACCCAGCCCGCGCATGACCGCGTGGAATCGCTGTTTTCGCCCTTCATGGACGATCCCGCGCCGCTGATGTCGCGTTTCCTGTCCGCGCAGCTGATCGCCGCCCGCGCGCTTCGGCGCGGCCGCGACGGTGCGCCTCCGGCCGAGGAAGCGGCGACGCTGTCGGACATGATCGCGGCGCTCGAAGGCGATCTGGGCGACGCTGCGTCACGTTTGCCGGACATCGCGCTGCCCCGGCCGCTCGACACGCTCGCGGTCGGGTATATCGTGCTGGGCTCGCGCCTCGGCACCGAGGTTCTGGCGCGTCGCCTGACGGCGCTTGCCCTACCCCTGCCCCTCTATTTCCGGCTGCCGCCTCCCGGTGGCGCCTGGACCGCCTTCCGGGCGCGCCTCGACGCGCTCGTTCCTGATCAGCCGATGGCGCAGCGCATCGCCACAGATGCCGCGCTTGGCTTTGACATCTATGCCGCCTCGGCCCGCCTTGCGGGTCTGGGCGCCGAAGGAGTGACGGATGGACCGTAACCCATCGCGAACCGCGCCGGACACCGGCCCGGTCACCCTGACGAATTGCGACCGCGAGCCGATCCACATTCTCGGCCGGACGCAGCGCTACGGCGCGCTTCTCGCCGTGTCGTCGGACTGGCTGGTGCAGCACGCCTCGGAGAACGCCGCCGACATCATCGGCCCGTCCTTCGCGACGCCGCTCGGCAAGCCCCTGTCGGACCTGCTGCCGCCCGCCGCGCTGCGTCAGATCCGCAACCGTCTGCGGATGCTCGAATCGGGCTCGAACGCGACCCGGATCTTCGATCTCGTCGTTCAGGATCGCCGCTTCGACGTGTCGATCCACCAAAGCGGGCGCCACCTGATCCTCGAGTTCGAACCGAAGCGCGGCGAGCGCGACGGCGATGCTCTTGCCCAGACCTACCCGCTGATCCAGCGCATCCGCGACGCGGCCAGTCCCGACGACATGCTGCGCGAGGCTGCCCGTGCCGTGCGCGCCCTCTCGGGCTTCGATTCGGTCATGGTCTACCGCTTCCAGGAGGATCACTCCGGCGTGGTCGTCGCCGAAAGCCGCCGCCAGACGGGACAGAAATACCTGGGCCTGCACTTTCCGGCCTCCGACATCCCGGTGCAGGCGCGCGCGCTTTATACACGGTCGCTTCTGCGCCTGATCGCCGATGTGTCCGACGAGGGCGTGCCGATCATTCCGGCCCGCTCGCCCGAGGGCACGCCCCTCGACCTGTCGCTGGCCGTGACCCGCGCCGTGTCGCCGATCCATCTCGAATACCTGCGCAACATGGGCGTCGCGGCGTCCATGTCGGTGTCGATCATGAAGGACGGCAAGCTCTGGGGCCTCTTCGCCTGCCACCACCAGAGCCCGCATTACCTCGAGTTCGAACAGCGCACCGCCATCGAGCTCTTCGCGCATCTCTTCTCCTACGAGCTGACCCGGCGCCAGGAGGGAGAGCGCAACGAATCCCAATCCCGGACCCAGAACCTGCAGCGCAAGCTGATGAACCACCTGGCCGAGGGCGACACGCTCGAGGCAAGCCTCCTGTCCGTCTCCGATGACCTGCGCGCGGTGATCCCGCATGACGGGGTCGTTCTGGTCACCCAAGGGCGCTTTCACCGCTCGGGCGACACCCCCTCCGAGGCCGATCTGATGACGCTGGAAGGGCTCCTGAACACCACCGCGGCCTCTCGCGTCTACAGCACCGACAAGCTGTCGCAGCTCATGCCCCATGCCGAGGAGTTCGCGAAGACCTGCGCGGGCGTGCTGGCCATTCCGATCTCGCGGACGCCGCGCGATTATCTCCTGCTCTGCCGCCGGGAGATCCCGCGCAACGTCGCCTGGGCCGGCGAGCCGGCCAAGGGCGTTCAGGAGGGCCCGAACGGCGACCGCCTGACACCGCGCAAGAGCTTCGAGGCCTGGCGCGAGACCGTCGAGGGGCGCTGCGCGCCCTGGTCCGAGAGCGATCGTCATGCCGCCGACCTGTTGCGCAGCCTTCTGCTGGAGGTCTTCCTCCGGGTTTCGGACGCCGCCAATGCCGAACGTGCGCGGGCGCATGAGCATCAGGAGCTCCTGATCGCCGAGCTGAACCACCGCGTGCGCAATATCCTCAACCTGATGCGCAGCCTCCTGTCCCAGACCCGCACCCAGGACATGAGCACGGCGGATTTCGCCAAGAGCCTCGACGGTCGCATCCAGTCGCTGGCCCGGGCGCATGACCAGCTGACGCGCAAGGAATGGGGTCCGGCCTCGCTGCACGAGATGCTGGAGCATGAGTTCGCCGCCTATCTGGACGACCCGGACCGCGCCCGGATCTCGGGCGAGGACGTGATGGTCAGCCCCGATGCCTACACGACCCTCGCTCTCGTCCTGCACGAGATGGTCACGAACTCGGTGAAATACGGAGGTCTGTCGGCCAAGGGCGGACGTGCCGAGGTCGATCTGTCGCTGAACGCCGCGGGCGACCTGGTCATCGACTGGCGCGAGCGCGGCGGTCCCGCGGTCCAGAAACCCGAGCGGCGCGGCTTCGGAACCGCGATCATCGAGCGCTCGATCCCCTACGAGCTGGGCGGCGAGGCGAAGGTCTCGTATATCGTCACCGGCGTCGAGGCACGCTTCCTGGTGCCCGCAGAACATATCTCCTCGACGGCGAATGTCCTGCCGCTCCGCGCGATCCAGGGCGGCGCCGAAACCGCACAGGCGGGCCTCTCCGGTCGCGCGATGGTGCTCGAGGACACGATGATCATCGCGATGGATGCCGCCGACATGCTGAGCGATCTCGGCGCGAGCGAGGTCGATATCTGCGCGGGGATCGAGGAAGCGCTCGAACGCGTGGCGACGCAGGACTACGAGTTCGCCCTTCTCGACGTCAATCTCGGCGGCAAGCAGTCGGTGCCGGTGGCCGAGGCTCTTGCGGCCAAGGGCGTGCCCTTCGCGCTGGCGACCGGGTATGGCGATGTCGAGAGCGTCACCAAGCTCTACCCGCCGTGCAAGATCCTGCAAAAGCCGTTCTCAAGCGCGTCGATCATGGGCGCCCTGTCCTCGCTGGGGCTGATGTCTCGGAAATAAGCCGTTGGATCTGGCGGTTTTCGTGCTAATCTGGCCCATCACCCCGGGGGATGCATGACGAGCGACTCATCAAGGCTTCAACACGTTCGACCCGATTCGGTCATGCAGATGCTCGATCTGCTGTCGGATCACTCCGAGCTATGCGTGAAGACGATCGACCGCGATGGCGTCATCCGGCACGTGAATCGGCGCGGGCTGCATCTGGTCGGCCTGACCGCCGAACAGTTCTGCAATCGCCGCTGGGCCGATCTGTGGGAGGGCACGTCCCGCCACCGGATCGAAGCCGCTCTCGAGACCGCGTTCTCCGGGCAAAGCGTGTCGCTGGAAGAGATGATGGGCGAGACGCCTTGGACCATCGCGATCTACCCGCTGCCCGAACCCGACGGAACGGTCATGAACCTGCTCGCGATCTCGCAGCATTCCGATCCCGTGCGCCATCCCGCGAACGCCAACGAGCGCCCTGAACTGGCCGCTCTGGACGAGACCCGGGCGGCACTCGGCGAGGCGGTGCATGCGATGGGCAATCTTCTGTCCACCGTGGGCAGCGCGGCACGGATCCTCAAGCGCTCGCCGGCCGATCCGCTGGTCGACGCGGTGATCGGCAGTCTCGAATCGGCGTATGATCGCGGTCTGCAGCCGCTGGAAAAGCTGCGCGACCTGCGCGATCTCTCCGCCAAAAACTGACCCGTCCGATTTTCGCCTGAAACCGAAGGCACCTGTTGCCGCGCCGGTGCTGGCGGCGGTGATCCCGTCGCTGCATACTGGCCAAGTCGCCGAACAAGACGGATTTTCTTCAATGCCACGATATCACGCACCGCATGGCGGGCATCCCGGTCAGGATCAGCTTCTGACCGACCGCGCCATGTTCACCGAAGCCTATGCGGTGATCCCGAAAGGCTGTCTCAGGGATATCGTGACATCGGCCTTCCCCTTCTGGCGCGACACGCGGGCCTGGGTCATCGCCCGCCCGCTCTCGGGTTTCGCCGAGACCTTCGCGCAGATCATCCTCGAGATCGCGCCGGGCGGCGGCTCGGACCGGCCCGAGACCGACGCCGAGGCGCAGGCCGTGCTCTTCGTCATGGAGGGTGCGGTCCTGGTTCAGCTCGGTGACGCCACGCATGAGCTTGTGCCCGGCGGATATGCCTACATCCCGCCCGGTTGCGCGTGGTCGATCACCGCGAAAGGCGACGCGCCCGCCCGCCTGCACTGGTTCCGGAAGCGGCATGAACGGGTCGAGGGGCTGGAGCTGCCCGATCCTCTGGTCCTGAACGAACAGGACATCGCGCCGACGCCGATGCCCGGGACCGAGGGCCGCTGGGCCACCACCCGCTTCGTAGATCCCGCCGATCTGCGCCACGACATGCATGTCACCATCGTCAGTTTCGAGCCGGGCGGCGTGATCCCCTTTGCCGAGACCCATGTGATGGAGCACGGGCTTTACGTTCTCGAGGGCAAGGCGGTCTACCGGCTGAACCAGGACTGGGTCGAGGTCGAGGCCGGCGATTTCATGTGGCTCCGCGCCTTCTGCCCGCAGGCCTGTTACGCGGGCGGCCCGGGACGGTTCCGCTACCTGCTTTACAAGGACGTGAACCGCCTGCCGCGCCTGTCGCTCTGACGCTTCCCCCCCGCCAAATGAAAGAGCCTGCCCGATCGCCCGGGCAGGCTCTTCTCGTTTCATCGCAGGGCGTTACTTCGCGGGCTTCGCACCATGCGAGGCCATGCCGCCCGAGATCTCCTCGGTCGCCTCGCCGGGCAGATCCTCGGGCAGAAGCAGGTTCAGCACGATCGCGAGGAACGCCGCGGGAAGGATGCCCGAGGTCAGGAGCACCTTGAGCGTGCCCGGCACATATTGCAGCGCGCCCGGTTCGAGCTGCAGCCCGAGGCCCAGCGACAGCGAGATCGCGAAGATCACCATGTTGCGCCGGGTCCAACTGACATCCGAGAGCATCGACACGCCCGCCGCGACGACCATGCCGAACATCACGATGACACCGCCGCCCAGAACCTCGATCGGCACGGTCGAGATCGCCGCGCCGACCTTGGGCACCAGCCCGCAGAGGATCAGAAAGACCGCGCCGATGGTCACGACATGGCGGCTCATCACGCCGGTCATGGCGATCAGGCCGACATTCTGGCTGAACGAGGTGTTGGGCAGCGCCCCGAAGAGCCCCGCGACGGCGGTGCCCACACCGTCGGCAAAGGTCGCGCCCTGGATCTCCTTGTCGGTCGCCTCGCGGCCCGCGCCGCCCTTGGTGATGCCCGAAACGTCACCCACCGTCTCGACCGCCGAGACGAAGCCCATCAGGCAGAAGCCGATGATCGCGGCGATGGAGAACTCGAAGCCGAAATGCCCGAAATCCGGCAGGGCGAGCGGCGCCGCGCGGCCGATATTGCCGAAATTCACCATGCCGAGCGGGATCGCCACGAGATAGCCCGCGACAAGGCCCAGAAGCACCGCCGAGACCGAGAGCATCCCGCGGGTGAAGAACTTGAGGCCCAGCGTCACGACGATCACGACCAGCGCCACGAACCAGTTCTGGAGCGAGCCGTATTCCTCGGTCCCGATGGCGGGCACGCCACCCGCCGCGTATTGGATGCCGACCCGGACGAGCGCCAGTCCGATCATCGTCACCACGAGCCCGGTCACGAGCGGCGGCAGCGCGAAGCGGATGCGCCCGATGAAGAAGCCGAGGCAGGCGTGGAAGAGGCCGCCGACCACGATCCCGCCCATGAGGATGCCGATGGCGTCCACGCCCTTGCCCGCGACGAGCGGGATCATGATCGGGATGAAGGCAAAGGAGGTGCCTTGCACGATGGGCAGCTTGGCGCCCACCGGGCCGATCCCGATGGTCTGGATCAGCGTGGCGATGCCCGCGAAGAACATCGACATCTGGATCATGTAGAGCATCTGCGGGAAGTCGGGGCTGTTCGACCCGAAACCGAAGCCCGCCGCGCCGCAGACGATGATCGCGGGCGTGACGTTCGACACGAACATCGCAAGCACGTGCTGGATGCCGAGCGGCACCGATTTGACCAGCGGCGGCAGGTAGTTCGGGTCCCTGAGCTGGTCAGGTGTGCCGATGGATGTGTCCGTCATGTCGCGTGTCTCCTTGTCCCTGTTGGAGGTCTCGCGCCCTGTCCCGAGCGCTCAGTCGATGAAGAAGGGCTCCTCGAACCAGTGTTCCTCGAGATTCGCGCCCTCCCCGATCCGGTCGATCACCGCGAAGAGCCCCGATCCCGCGAGCGGCGTCAGGACGCCGTGCCATGTCCCGCGGGCGAAGTTCACGCCCTGCCCCGGTGCGGTGAGAAAGGCTCGCGGCACCCCCGGCACGCCGCCCTCGTCGGGCGCGACGATCACCAGGAACGGCTCCGGGTCCATCGGCAGAAACGCCTGGCTGCCCTCGGGATGGCGCTCGACCATCTCGAGCCGGTAGGGCCGCGCGCGGAGATCGGCCTTGAAGAGGCTGATCCCGGCGCGGCCCGAGGTAAAATCCAGCGTCGCGCAATCGTGGTAGCGCCCGCAGAGCCCCTGGTTGATGATCCTGTCCGGCGCGCCCGTGGCCTCCAGCACCTCGCCGAAGGGGGCGAAGGCCTCGGCGGTCAGGGGCTCGGGCGTGATCCGGCGCGTCATGCCCCGAGCTTCTCGACCAGGCGCAGCTCGGCGATGCGCTCGACCTGCGCGCAGGCTTCGGCGAACTCGTCAGCGCGGTCGTTCTCGAGGCGGCGCTCGAAGGCAGCGAGGATGCCCGCCTTGTCGTGATCGCGGACGGCGATGATGAACGGGAAACCGAACTTGACCGTGTAGGCGCTGTTGAGCTCGGTGAAGCGCGCGCGCTCGGCATCGGTCAGGGCGTCGAGCCCGGCGCTCGCCTGTTCGGCGGTCGACTCCGCCGTCAGCCGCTTCGCCGCGGCCAGCTTGCCCGCGAGGTCGGGATGGGCGCGGAGAACGCCCAGGCGCTCGTCCTCGCTGGCGGTCCGGAAGACGCGCGCCAGCGCGGAGTGGATGCCGAGCGCGGTGTCATGGGTGGGGCCAAGCTCGCGCTCGAAGGCGCGCTCGGCGATCCAGGGCGAGTGCTCGAAGATCCCGCCGAAGGCGTCGACGAATGTCGCGCGGTCCATGTCGGAGGGGCGCGGCCTCTGCGAGGGCGGATGCGTCGCGGCCCAATGCTCGGCGATCTCGAGGCGCGTCGCGAACCAGACGCCCTCATGCGCCGCCATGTGGTCGAGCGCGCGCTTCAGCGCCGCCGCGCGTCCCGGACGCCCGGCCAGCCGACAATGCAGGCCGATCGACATCATCTTCGGCGCGCCGTCCTGACCCTCGGCGTAGAGCGTGTCGAAACTGTCGACGAGATAGCGCTCGAACTGGCCGCCTTCGGTGAAGCCCGCCTGGATCGCGAACCGCATGTCGTTGCAATCCATCGTGTAGGGCACGATCAGCTGATCCTTGCCCCCGGCCTTCATCCAGTACGGCAACTCGTCGGAGTAACTGTCTGCGATATAGGCGAAATCACCCTCGGCGGCCGCCAGGTCGATGGTGTTCATCGAGCAGCGCCCGGTGTACCAGCCGCGCGGTTTCGCGCCGGTGACCTCTTCGTGCAGCCGGATCGCCTCGCGGATCTGGGCGCGCTCTTCTTCGGGCTGCATGTCCTTGTGCTCGATCCATTTGAGCCCGTGGCTCGCGATCTCCCAGCCCGCCTCCTGCATCGCGCGAAGCTGTTCGGGCGCGCGGGCGAGCGCCGTGGCGACGCCGTAGACGGTGATCGGCAGGTGCCCGAGCATGCGGTGGAGCCGCCAGAACCCGGCGCGGGCGCCGTATTCGTAGATCGTCTCCATGTTCCAGTGCCGCTGGCCCGGCCAGGGTGCGGCGCCGGTGATCTCGGACAGGAACGCCTCAGAAGCGGCATCCCCGTGGAGCACGTTGTTCTCGCCGCCCTCTTCGTAGTTCAGCACGATCTGCACGGCGATCTTCGCGCCGTCGGGCCAGTTCGGATCGGGAGGGGTCTGACCGTGGCCGGTCAAGTCGCGGGGATAACGGGTCATCTCGGGTCTCCTGTTCTTGTCGTTGTAACCGCCCGACCCTGCGCGGGTTTTCAAAAAAGATGCGAAGGACTATGCGATGGCAATGGTTTTGCGCCCGAGGGCGCGTGTCTGCACAAAGACGGGGCAAACCGGGAGGGCGAAATGGCCGGATACCTGACGACCCATGTACTCGACACCGCGCAGGGCGTGCCCGCGGCGGGGCTGAAGATCACGCTCGACCGGATCAGCGGGTCCGAGCGGACGCGTCTTGCGGAGATGGAGACCAACGCCGATGGCCGGACAGACGGGCCTATCCTGCCCAAGGAGGCCTTTGCCCCCGGCCAGTACGAGCTGACCTTTCACGCGGGCGACTATCTGCGCGCCAGCGGGCAGGCCGGAGCCGAGCCGCTCTTTCTCGACGAGGTGCCGATCCGCTTTGGCATGGCGGACGGGGACGCGCATTACCACGTCCCGCTCCTGCTCTCGCCCTACGGGTTCTCGACCTATCGCGGCAGCTGATCAGAGCTCGCGCGCGGCGATCGTGTAGGCGAAGCTGTCGGGCGACAGCGCGTCCTGCCGGACGCCGCCGATCTCGGCCTCGGGATACATCAGGAAATCGACCGGATCGGCGCCTGCGCCGGGCAGGTCGAGGTCATGGGCGCTGTTATAGGCGATCCAGTTGCCCTCCCAGGCGCCGAAGAGCGTCTCGCGCGCGGCCTCGACCTTGGGCGTGTCGAGCGCGAGGCCGCCCTCGACCTCTTCCAGCATGACCTTGCGCACATCCGCCGGATCGACCGGCACCCAGCCGAACTGCGACAGCCAGACCTCGGCGCGGCAATGCTGCGCCTTGGTGACGATCTCGGACCCGGCGCCGAGGCTCTTGTAGCCGAAGCGCGAGGGCGCGACGCGCAGGCCGTAGACGTCACGCGCGGGCAGGCCCGCGGCGCGGGCGAGGCCCACATAGAGCGTGTTCAGGTCCGCGCATTTGCCGGTCAGATCGCCGGTCTCCAGCATCGTGGCGACATCGCCGAGCCCGCAGCCCCGGGTCTCGGGATTGCGCGCGGTGTTCTCGACGACCCAGTCGTAGATCGCGCGCGCGGCCTCGAGGTCGGAGCCGGTCCCTTCGGTGATCGCAAGCGCGGTCTCCCGCACGATCCCGTCGGTCGGCACAAGCCGCGAGGGCGCGGTCAGGCGGGCGCGCTCGGCGGCGTCGAGCGGTGCGATGTCGCGCGGTGCGCCCAGATCGACGGCGCGGTCGCGGGTCTCGACGGTCGCGGTGACGGTCAGCTGTCGCGGGAGGCCACCCGCGTTCCAATGGGCGTGCAGGTAGCGGGCGCCGCTCTCGGCATCGCTCTTTTGCGCGACGTGATCGGCGGTGCCGTCAAAGCGCAGATCGCCGCCCCGGTTCCAGCCCTCGCCCTCGGCAAATGGCAAGGGCACCCAGAGATCGGTGGGCGCGTCGCCGGGCAGCTGCAGCTCGGTCGTGACCTCGAACCGGCGCCACTCCCCCGGCTCGGGCGCAAAGGCGGCGCGGGCGCGACCCGGCAGGAACGGGACAGCAAGCAGCGAGGTTGCGGACGCAAGAAAGGCGCGGCGATACATGGACGGCTCCGGGCAGAAAAAACTGTGCCTGCCGCCTAGGTCACTCTTCTCCCACGCGCAAGCCGGGGCTGCCCGATTTGCCTCAGGAGGTCACACCGCGCAGCGCGCTTGCCAATCCTTCGGTCACGAAATCCATGAAAAGCCGCGCTTTCGGGTCCTGTCCGCGCGTATGCGGGAAGAGACAGGCCAGCTGCACGGGCTCGGGCGGTGTGGCGTCGCAGACAGCGACCAGCGCGCCCGATGCCAGATGCGGCGCCACCTCGAAGACCGGTTTCAGCACGATCCCCTGCCCGTCGAGCGCCCAGCCCGTCAGCACATCGCCATCGTCGCTCTCGAGCCGTCCGCTGACCGCGAAGCGGCGGACGCCGTCGGGCGTGGAGAGCCGCCACTGGAACTCGGTTGCGCCGGGGAAGCGCAGGATCAGGCACTCATGCCCGCCCGCCAGCAGGTCGTCGCCCGACCGGGGATGGCCCCGCGCGTCGAGATAGGCGGGCGCGGCGCAGAGCACCCGCGGACAATCGGCGATCTTGCGGATCTTCAACGTGCTGTCCTCGGGAACCCCCAGGAAGAACGCGAGGTCGATCGCCTCTTCCGCGAGGTCGAGCTTGCGATCGCTCAGCCGCAACCGGACCGACACGTCCGGGTAGCGTTTTAGAAACGCGGGCACCAAGGGCGCCACCAGCCGTCGCCCAAGCCCGAGCGGGGCCGCGACGTGCAGCGCGCCGCGCGGGTTCTCGGTGATCTCGGCCACCTGCGCCTCGGCAGCTTCAAGCGCCGCGATCACCTCGCGCGCGCCGGAGTAGAAGGCCCGCCCCTGCTCGGTCGGTGACAGCTTGCGCGTGGTGCGCTGGAAGAGCCGCACGCCCAAGTGATCCTCGAGCTGGCTCATCCGCGCCGAGGTCACTGCCGGAGAAATGCGCAGATCCCGCCCGGCCGCGGACATGCTGCCCAATTCATAGACGCGCAGGAAGGTGCGGATGTTTTCGAGATAGGACATTCTTCGGAAAATTTTGATGATGTTCAGGCGTCTCTGGCAATAGCAAAGCCGTGGCAAGCGGCATAGCCTCGCCGACAGAATAGGGACAGGGAGCGGGACGATGGCCGATCTGGCGATACTCTGGGACTGGCTGGGCTTCGCGGTGCGCTGGCTGCACGTGGTGACGGCCATCGCCTGGATCGGGTCGTCCTTCTACTTCATCGCGCTCGACCTGGGCCTCCGCAAAGCCCCCGACCTGCCGCCCGGCGCGCATGGCGAGGAATGGCAGGTCCATGGCGGCGGCTTCTACCACATTCGCAAATACCTCGTGGCGCCCGAAGCGATGCCCGAGCACCTGACCTGGTTCAAATGGGAAAGCTACGCCACTTGGCTCTCGGGCGCGGCGCTCCTGATGATCGTCTACTGGGCGGGCGGAGAGCTGTACCTCATCGACCGCGCCCGCGCCGACCTGGCGCTCTGGCAGGCGATCCTGATTTCGGCGGGCTCGCTGACGCTGGGCTGGCTGATCTACGACGCACTCTGCAAATCGGCGCTCGGCAACCGCCCGACGCTCCTGATGCTGCTCCTGTTCGCGATGCTGGTGGCGATGTCCTGGGGCTTCAACCAGGTCTTCACCGGGCGCGCGGCGCTCCTGCATCTCGGCGCCTTCACCGCGACGATCATGACCGCGAACGTCTTCCTGATCATCATGCCGAACCAGCGCATCGTCGTGGCCGACCTCAAGGCCGGGCGCACGCCGGACGCCAAATACGGCAAGATCGCCAAGCTGCGCTCGACGCATAACAACTACCTGACCCTGCCGGTCATCTTCCTGATGCTGTCGAACCACTACCCCCTGGCCTTCGCGACGCCCTATTCCTGGGCCATCGCCAGCCTCGTCTTCCTGATGGGCGTGACGATCCGGCATTACTTCAACACCCGCCACGCCCGCGCCGGGAACCCGAGCTGGACCTGGGCCGTGACCGTCGCACTCTTCGTGCTGATCGCCTGGCTCTCGACGCTCGGTCAGCCCGAGACCTACGAGGACGCCGCCGCCCGCCCGCTCTCTCCCTTCGAGGCCCGCTACGCCTCGGCCGAGGGCTTCGCCGAGGCGCAGGACATCGTGCTCGGCCGCTGTTCGATGTGCCACGCGCGCGAGCCCGTCTGGGACGGCATCCGCCGCGCGCCCAAGGGGGTGCATCTCGAGACCGAGGCCGACATCGCCGCCCATGCCCGCGAGATCTACCTGCAGGCCGGGGTGAGCCACGCCATGCCGCCGGGCAACGTGACCGGCATCGAAGCGGCCGACCGCGCCGCGCTCATCGCCTGGTATCGCGCCGCGCAAGACTGACTTCCCCTTGCGACCGGGCTGCCCCCGCGCCAGAATATGATCAAATTTTGGCGCGCCGCCGACCCGAGTCGCGGCGCCAAGCGGAGGAACGACATGCTCGAGAAACGCGACTTCTACATCGACGGCGCCTGGGTCAGCCCGCGCGAGGGCACGGACCGCGAGGTGATCGATCCCTCGACCGAAGAGCCCTTTGCGGTGATCTCCCTCGGCGGGGCCGCCGATACCGACGCCGCCGTCGCCGCCGCCAAGGCCGCCCTGCCCGGCTGGATGGCGACGCCGCCCGCCGAGCGCATCGCCTGCGTCGAGCGCCTGCTCGCCGCCTACAAGGAGCGCTCCGCCGATCTGGCCGAGGCGATGAGCCGGGAGATGGGCGCGCCGATGGAACTCGCCCGGAAGAACCAGTGGGGCGCCGGTGCGTGGCACCTCAAGGGCTTCCTTGAAGCCGCCAAGGAGTTCGAGTTCGAGGCCCCTCTCGGCGATCATGCGCCGACGGACCGCATCATCCACGAGGCGGTCGGCGTCGCGGCGCTGATCACGCCCTGGAACTGGCCAATGAACCAGATCGCACTGAAAGTCGGCGCGGCGGCGGTGGCGGGCTGCACGATGGTACTGAAACCCTCCGAGGAAAGCCCTCTCTCGGCGATGATCTTCGCCGAATGCGTCGATGCCGCAGGCTGGCCCAAGGGCGTCTTCAACCTCGTCAACGGCGACGGCGCGGGCGTCGGCAGCCAGCTCTCGGCCCACCCCGATGTCGACATGGTGAGCTTCACGGGCTCGACCCGCGCGGGCAAGCTGATCTCAAAGGCCGCCGCCGACACGCTGAAGCGCGTGCACCTGGAACTGGGCGGCAAGGGCGCGAACCTCCTGTTCGCCGATGCCGACGAGAAGGCGGTGAAACGGGGCGTCCTGCACATGATGCAGAACACCGGCCAGAGCTGCAACGCGCCCTCGCGGATGCTGGTCGAGGCGCCGGTCTATGACCGCGTCGTCGCCGAGGCCGCCGAAGTGGCGCAATCGGTCGCGGTCGGTCCGGCCTCGGAAGAGGGCCGCCATATCGGCCCGGTGATCAACCGCACCCAGTGGGACAAGATCCAGGGCCTGATCCAGCAGGGCATCGACGAAGGCGCCCGCCTCGTCGCCGGTGGCCCGGGCCTGCCCGAGGGCCTCAACCGCGGCTTCTACGTCCGCCCCACGGTCTTTGCCGACGTAACCCCGGACATGACCATCGCGCGCGAGGAGATCTTCGGACCGGTCCTGTCCATCCTGCGCTTCGAGACCGAGGACGAGGCCGTCGCCATCGCCAATGACACCCCCTACGGCCTGACCAATTACGTCCAGAGCCAGGACGGCGCCCGGCGCAACCGCCTCGCCCGGCAGCTGCGCTCCGGCATGGTCGAAATGAACGGCGAAGACCGCGCGCAGGGCGCGCCCTTCGGCGGCATGAAACAGTCCGGCAATGGCCGCGAGGGCGGTTATTGGGGCATTCTCGACTTCCTCGAAGTCAAGGCCGTCTCGGGCTGGTCCGTGGACTGACGCGCGCCTGCCGGGCGTCTCGATAGCGTCACGCGCGCGCGGCGTATTTGGAAAAAGAAGAAGCTCGAAAGAGGCGCTTTTGGGCTTCTTCTTTTCGATAAATACGCATCCCGCACCTGGCCAAGGGCGCGCGGCCTAGAACGGCGCCTTGGCGCGAAACACCTGGCCTGCGCCGCCATCGGGATGGCGCAGGCGCAATTCCTCGGCGTGAAGCATCATGCGGGGAAACGCGGGCGCGGTGTCGGGCGCGTAGAGCGGATCGCCGAGGATCGGGTGTCCGAGCGCCAGCATGTGGACACGCAGCTGGTGGGAGCGGCCGGTCTTGGGCAGAAGCCGCATCCGGCTTTCAGCATCCGATGCCTTGACGCGATGCCAGTCGGTGAGCGCGGCGCGGCCCTCGGGATCGACCTTCTGCAGCGGACGGTTCGGCCAGTCGACCATCAGCGGCAGATCCACCGTGCCCTTGCTCTCGGAGACCCGGCCCGCGACCCGGGCGATATAGGTCTTCTTCACCTGCCGCTTTTCGAATTGCAGCCCGAGATGGCGCTGCGCATGGGGCGTGAGCGCGAAGACCATCACGCCGGAGGTGTCCCGGTCCAGCCGGTGGACCAGAAGCACCTGCGGAAAGGCCTGTGCCAGCCGTGCGATCAGGCTATCGGCGAGCTCCGGCCCCTTGCCGGGCACCGACAGGAGCCCCGCCGGTTTCTCGACAACGAGCAGCTCGTGATCGGCGTGCAGCACCGCGATCTCGTCTTTGGGCGGGTCGTAGCGATCGGACATGTCGCGGTCTCTGTCAGGTGCGCTCCGGCGCTGCAAGGCCCTCAGACGATCTCGTGCCCGCCGGCCCGGAGCGCCGCGGCGATGGCCGCGATGTGGTCGGGCCCGGTTTCGCAGCAGCCGCCGATAATGGTCGCGCCCTGCCCGACCCAGCTCATCGCGATCGCGGCGTAGCGCTCGGGTCCCATGTCGCGCCGCGAGGTGAGCACGTCGACGGTCTGGACCTCGCCAAGAAAGGCCTTGGTGATCTGCTCGAACCCGTTGGCATAGGCGCCGAAGGGCACGCCGCTCTCAGCGAGGAGCCCAAGCGCCGGTCCCATCGCTTCGGGCGCCGAGCAATTGGCCAGCGCGGCTTCGGCATGACGGCCCTTCAGGGCGCGGGCGAGATCCGCGACGGGCTCGCCCGAGCGCAGGCGGGTGCCGTCCTCGTCATCGACCGTCGCCGCGATCCAGACTGGGCGCGCGCAGTCCTCGGACGCGTCGAGCGCGGCTCGGGCATGGGCAAGCGACGCGACGGTCTCGAAGATCACCAGATCGGCCTCGGGCGCGAGCGCCTCGAGCGCGGCGCGGTACTCGGTCACGGCGGTGTCGTGGTCGGGGAAGGCCTCGGGCCGATAGCTGCCGCGCAGCGGGCCGATGGCGGCGGCGACCCGGCCCGAGCCATGCGCGTCCCGGGCCGCGCGGGCCTCGGCCATGGCCATGGCGCGCAGATCGGCCAGCTGGTCGCCCAGGCCCTCGCGGTCGAGCCGGTCGGCAAAGATCGCGTAGGTATTGGCGGTGGCGATGGTGGCGCCCGCGTTGAAGTAATCGCGGTGAACCGCCTCGACGAGCCCGGGGTGATCCATCATCACCCGGGTGCTCCAGAGCCCGGTCGGCGCATCCCCGGAGCGCCGCACCAGTTCCTGTCCCATGCCCCCGTCGAGCAGCGTGATCCGTGCCATGTGCCGGTCCTTTCGAGTGATGTCAGGTCCAGACGAGCCGCAGCGCAAGTCCGGTGAAGACCAGCGCCGCGACCCTGTCCAGCGTGCGTTTCGCCGCCGCAACCCGGTCGCGCAGGAGGCCCGCGACGCCTCCGTAGCTGGCGGTGACGACGAAACCGGTGATCGAGAAGAGCGTGCCCAAGACCAGGATCTGGCTCCAGACCGGTCCCTGCGCGGGATCGGCGAATTGCGGCAGGAAGGCCAGGACGAAAAGCGCGACCTTGGGGTTCAGCACGTTGGTGACAAGCCCCTGCCGCGCCGCCCGCCCGAGCGTTTGCGCGCCGCGCGTGGTCTCGGCGTCGCCGCCGCCCTGCCAACTGCGCCATGCGAGCCAGAGGAGGTAGCCCGCCCCGGCCCAGCGCAGGGTCGCGAAACCCGGCGGCCAAGCGGCGAAGAGCGCCGCGGCTCCGAAGGCGGTCAGAGTGACGTGGATCATCGAGCCCGCGCTGACCCCCGCGGCGGCCGCGACGCCCGCGCGCCATCCGCCGCGCACACCCGAGGCCATGGCGAACATCACGTCCGCCCCCGGGGTGAGGTTCAGGACGAGCCCCGCGCCGAGGAAGGTCGCGAGCGAGACCGGATCGGGCAGTCCGGCGATCATGACTGCGGAAGCCCGTCGCTGATCTCGTAGTAATCGCCCTTGTCGGCGGTGAAGATGTGTTTCTCGAGCCGGAGGCCCGTCGGTGCCTCCAGCGCGCCGAGCGCCACGCTGATCTCGGCCTCGCCATCGCCGCGCCAGAAGAGGAACGCGCCGCAGCTTGGGCAGATGCCGCGCTCCGCAGTGGCGGAGAGCCGGAACCAGCGCACATTGCCGGTGACCCTCAGGCTCTCGAAGGGCACTTGCGCCGAGGCCCAGGCGTGCCCGGACATCTTGCGGCACATGCCGCAATGGCAGGCCGAGGCATTGACCGGCTGAGCCTCGCTCGTGAATTGGACCGCCCCGCAGGCGCAGCGACCGTCGATCATTCCATCTCTCCAAATGGCAGCGCAGATGCGCCCAGAGCCAGACCATAAAGCAGGAAACATCCCGCCAGAAGACGCCGCACGCGTGTCTGGCCGACGACGCCCAGCGCGCGTGTCCCGAGCCAAGCGCCGAGCGCGGTATAGCCCGAATAGCTGGTCGCGGTGATCAGGAGCGAGGTCGGCACGATCGCCCACATCTGCCGCGAGATCGGCAGGTCAGGCTCCACGAACTGGGTGAAGGCCGCCAGGTAACCCGCGACGCTCTTTGGATTTATCGTGGCGATGAGGAAGGCCTTCAGCCAGACGGACCCGGCCCCCTCGTCGCCGCCGGAGAGCGGCCGCTCGGCGGCGCGCCAGGAGCGGATGCCGAGCCATATCAGCACCGCGGCGCCAGCGAGCTTGGCGATGAGAAGCGCTCCGGGCGCGTGCAGGATCAGGGCCGAGATCCCCGCGGCGGACAGGGCGAGAAAAAGCGCCGATTGCGTGAGGATCGCGGTCACGCCGATCAGCGCGCGCGGCAGGCCGAGCGCCAGCCCGTTGCGGATGCAGTTGACGGCGTTGGGGCCCGGCGAGGTCACGAAAACCACCCAGAAGCCCGCGAAGACGAGCCAGCCTTCGAGACTCACCCGAGACGTCCGAAGACGTCGCGCAGGATCGGTTCGAGCTGGTCGCGGTCGGCCTCGGTGAAAGCGTCGGGGCGGTCGCTGTCGATGTCGAGAACGGCGATGACCGTGCCGTGCCGGTCGAAGACCGGCAGCACGATTTCCGAGCGGGTCGAGCTGGAGCAGGCGATATGGCCCGGGAAGGCTTCGACATCGGCGACGATCTGAGTCGTCGCCTCACGCGCCGCTGCGCCGCAGACGCCGCGCTCGAAGGGGATGGTCAGGCAGCCATGGCCGCCCTGGTAGGGGCCGATCTTCAGAAGCCCCGGCGCGACCACACGGTAGAAGCCGGTCCAGTCGAAGCGGTCGTCGGAATGGTGGATCTCGCAGGCAAGGGTCGCCATCAGCGCGACGGGATCGTCCTCGCCTTCGGTGAGCCCGCGGATGCCGCGGGCGAGCTCTTCGTAATCGACCTGCATGACAGCCTCAGCGATTGGCGCCCGGAACCCAGAGCACGTCGGCGCGGCCATCGTCATTGGCGATCCGCGCCGCGACGAAGAACCAGTCCGAGAGCCGGTTGAGATAGGTGATCGCGGCGGGATTGACCTCGTCCTCGGCGGCAAGCTCCAGCGTGTGCCGCTCGGCGCGGCGCGCCACGGTGCGGCAGAGATGGAGATGCGCCGACAGCGCGCTGCCGCCGGGCAGGATGAAGCTCCGGAGCGGCTCGAGCCGGGCGTTCATCGCGTCGATCTCGCCCTCCAGCCGGTCGGTCTGGGCCGAGACCATGCGCAGCACCGGGTAGCCCGCCTCGCCGTCCTTGGCCATGTCGGGACGGCAGAGATCGGCGCCGAGATCGAAGAGATCGTTCTGGATGCGCGACAGGGCCTCGGCCAGATCGCCCTCGGCATGGAGCCGCGCCAGACCGAGCGTCGCGTTCAGCTCGTCCACCGTCCCGTAGGACACCACCCGCGTCGAGGTCTTGGGCACCCGCGTGCCATCGCCAAGCGCGGTCTCTCCGGCATCGCCGGTGCGGGTGTAGATCTTGTTCAGAACGACCATTGGGGTGTCAGCCTCCGCGGCGGATCAGGACGAAAAGCAGGATCAGGACCACGGCGACGAACTGGGCGATGATCCGCCAGCGCATGAAGCGGTTGGCGTTCTTGCGGTTGAACTCGCCGCCCTTGGCGAAGCTGCCGATGCCGAGCATCAGCACCACGACGACCGCGAGCATCACCACCGCGATCAGGATGAACAGGGGGTCTTGCATCATCGCTTCGGTCCTTCTTTCAACAGGGCGCTACCACCTAGCCGGGGCGCTTGTCGAGACGAGGCGTCAGATCGGCGCAGCGATCACGCCTTGGAGAGCAGCCAGTCCATCACCCCGGGCGGCAAGAGGCGCTTGGCCACGGCCATGGCGTGGGTCGGCGTCGTGACCCGGTAGCGCGCGCGGGGTGACGGGCTGTCGAGCGCGGTGAAAAGCACCTCCGAGACCGCGCGGGCGGGCAAGGTCATGCGCCCCGAGGAACCCTTGTAGAGACGGTCGAGCAGGCGCGCGCGGTAGTCCTCGGCGCGGGGGCTCGCTTCCCAGTCGATCCAGCGCTCGAAAGCCTTGACCGCGTTCTTGCGGAAATCGCTCTCGATGGGACCGGGCTCGATCAGGACGACCTGGATGTTCTCCGGCGCCATTTCGAGCCTGAGGACATCGGCCCAGCCTTCGAGCGCGAACTTGGTGGCGACATAGGCGCCCCGCCATTTCGTGCCGACGAAGCCCAGGACCGAGGAGTTCAGCACCACGCGCCCGTGCCCCTGCCTGCGCATGACGGGCAGGATGCGGTTGTTGAGATCGTGCCAGCCCAGGAAATTGGCCGCGAAAATCGCGCGCATCGCCTCCGCCGGCACGTCTTCGAGGGGCCCGGGGATCGCGTAGGCGCCGTTGTGGAAGACCGCATCGAGCGTGCCGCCGGTCGCGTCCAGCACCTCGGCCAGCGCCGCCTCGAAGGTTTCGGGCCGCTCGTAATCGATGAGGGGGCTCTCGAACCCCTCCTCTCTCAGCCGCGCGCAATCCTCGTCCCGGCGACACGCGGCGAACACGCGCCAGCCCCGCGCCTGCATGAGTTTCGCCGCGTCGTATCCGATGCCGCTGGAACAGCCGGTGATAAGCAGGGATTTTCGGGACATCGGGGGCACTCCGTCACTTACGCATCGCTGCGGGAGATGGCGCGTCGGCGCAGCGAGGGCAATCCCCCGGGCGCGGGGCCCCGTGCTTTCAGAAATCGTCCGACAGCGCCGACAGGATCAGCTTGGCGCAATCCTCGGCGGAGAACCTGGCGCTGTCGAGCACCAGCCGGTCGCCCTCCCACCGGTCGTATTGTCGGGCTTCGACCGCTGCCCAATCGGGATAGCCCGCCCCCGGATCGCGGGCGCGACGCGCCTCGACACGGCGGCGATGCTCTGCGGGATCGGAGCAGATGATCTCGACATCAAGGCACTCTGCCCGCACGGCGCGCGCGGTCTTGTGCCACCAGCCGCGGGTCAGAGCGAGCGGATTGACCGTATCGGCCACGACATCGAGCCCGAGGCGGAGGTTGTCGGCGGCCACCGCCATGATCGCCCGGTAGCCCGCGTTTTGGGCTTTGGCGATGGCGAGCACGCTCTCCCCCAACGCCCGCTCGACCGTGTCGACGCGCAGGTAGCAGGCGCGGCGCGCGCGGGCGACTTCGGCGGCGATGGTGGATTTTCCGACACCCGGAAGGCCAGACAAGGCAATGAGATGCGCCATTCCGAACTGTCCCGCAAGACAATGGCCCACGAGCCGGGCCTCTGCGGCCAGTGATGTATCCTGACCCGGGGAACCGCGCCATATCCCGTTGGTGTTAGGCGCAACGAAAAACCGGGCGCGCGATGGCGCACCCGGCTCTCAAATCTCCAGCGTGTAAGCGGCTTAGTTCGACGCGGTTACGAGGTAGTCGGCCATCCAGCCGATCTCTTCGGTCGACACGACGCGGAGCTTCAGCCAGCCGTTGCCGGGCTCGTCAATCACCTCGACCCGAGCGCCACGCGAGAGGCTGTCGACCACCGAGAAGTTGGTGCCGGGGCCGTTGCGCATGTTGACGCGGCTGCCCGCAACTTCACGCACATCGCCGCTGCCGGTCGAGGTTGCGACCGCGTTTGCAGGCTGGCGGCGGCCGATCACCACGTTGCTGTCGAAGGAGGCCGCGGTGCTGCGGGTCGTCACGCGCAGGCCCTGGGCCTCGGGCGCGGGTTCGTCGGTCCGGAGCGACGCCTTCACGACCGGTGCGGCATCCGCGGACGATGCAGGCGCTGCGGTCTGAATGACGGCGAAGGTCTCCGGCGAGGTCTCGGCGCGCGCGACGATCTCGGTCATGGGCGCCGGGTCCTCGGCGCTTGCATCCTCGGCGACCTCGACCGCGGGCATCTCGGCCGGATCGACGGTCTTGGCTTCAGCGGATTCGATGTACCAGCCAGGCTCGAAATCCGAGCCGCCGCTCATCTCATAAAACGCCCATCCCAAGAAGGCGAAAGTCAGCAGCATAAAACGCGCCATGCGTCTATCCCCCTACGAAACACGGTTACTTGTCTACGGCCAAGAGCAGGTATCGGCGCCGCGACAATATCACACTTGAAACGCCGGAGGTCCGGAAAAGGTCCGAAATTCTTTCGCCCGCGCTTTACGGAGGTTCGCGCCAGGAGTATCACAGCATCTATGGACGAGATCACCGGCGACCCCAATATCAACCCTCGCGACGTGGCCGAGCCTCTGCGCCGCGCGATCGGCGAGCGCTATCTGACCTACGCGCTCTCGACGATCATGAACCGCGCGCTACCGGATGCGCGCGACGGCCTGAAGCCCGTGCATCGCCGGATTCTCTACGCGATGCGGGAACTTCGGCTGTCCTCGTCGGGGGGCTTCCGGAAGTCCGCGAAGATCTCCGGCGACGTGATGGGCAACTACCATCCGCATGGCGACGCGGCGATCTACGACGCGATGGCGCGGCTCGCGCAGGACTTCACCATCCGCTACCCGCTGGTCGACGGCCAGGGCAATTTCGGCAATATCGACGGCGACAACCCGGCCGCCTCGCGCTACACCGAAGCGCGGCTGACCGTCGTTTCCGAGGCGCTTCTCGAAGGTCTGAACGAGAACGCGGTCGATTACCGCCCGAACTACGACGGCACGCTGACCGAACCGGTGGTGCTGCCCGCGTCCTTCCCCAACCTTCTCGCCAACGGCGCCTCGGGCATCGCGGTCGGCATGGCGACCAATATCCCTCCGCACAATATCGGCGAGCTGATCGACGCCTGCCAGCACCTGATCAAATCGCCGGACGCGCGCGATGAGACGCTCCTGCAATACGTGCCCGGCCCCGATTTCCCGACCGGCGGCGTGATCGTCGAGCCGCGCGAGAACATCGCCGAGGCCTACCGCACCGGCCGCGGCAGCTTCCGACTGCGCGCGAAATACCACGTCGAGGATCTGGGCCGCGGCCAATGGCAGGTCGTGGTCACCGAGATCCCCTACCAGGTGCAGAAATCGAAGCTGGTCGAACGGCTCGCCGAGCTGATCCAGACCAAGAAGGTGCCGATCCTCGCCGATATCCGGGACGAGAGCGCCGAGGACATCCGCATGGTGCTGGAGCCGCGCACCAAGAATGTCGATCCGGACGTGCTGATGGGCATGCTGTTCCGGAACTCGGACCTGGAGATCCGCTTCTCGCTCAACATGAACGTGCTGATCGACGGGGTGACGCCGAAGGTCTGCTCGATGAAGGAGGTGCTGCGCGCCTTCCTCGATTTCCGGCGCGAGGTGCTGATCCGGCGCTCGAAGCACCGGATGGAGAAGATCGACCACCGGCTCGAGGTGCTCGAAGGCCTGATCGTGGCCTATCTGAACCTCGACCGCGTCATCGACATCATCCGCTACGACGACGACCCCAAAGCCGCGCTGATGCGCGAAGACTGGGGCAAGGACCACGTCCGCGCCACCGACCAGAGCGATTACGTCCCGCCCGCCCCCGCCAGCGATGACGGGCTCGGCCTGACCGAGGTCCAGGCCGAAGCGATCCTGAACATGCGCCTGCGCTCGTTGCGCAAGCTCGAAGAGATGGAGCTTCTGGCCGAGCGCGACCGCCTGATGGAAGAGCGCGCGGGGCTCGAGGACCTGCTCGACAGCGAGGCGCTGCAGTGGAAGCGCATCTCCGAAGAGCTGAAGGCGACCCGGAAGGCCTTTACCAAGGACTACCATCGCGGCCAGCGCCTCACCGCCTTTGCCGAGGCCGGCGAGGTTGAAGAAGTGCCGCTCGAGGCGATGATCGAGCGCGAGCCGATCACCGTCGTCTGCTCGCAGATGGGCTGGGTCCGGGCGATGAAGGGCCATATCGACCTCGGCTCGGAGCTGAAGTTCAAGGATGGCGACGGCCCGCGCTTCATCTTCCACGCCGAGACCACGGACCGGCTTCTGGTCTTCGGCTCGAACGGGCGGTTCTACACGGTCTCCGCCGCGAACCTTCCCGGAGGCCGCGGCATGGGCGAGCCGCTCAGGCTCATAGTCGATCTGCCGAACGAGGCGCAGATCGTCGACATCCTGATCCACCAGCCGGGCCGCAAGCTTCTGGTGGCCTCCTCTGCCGGTGACGGGTTCGTCGTGCCCGAGGACGAGGTGGTCGCCCAGACCCGTGCGGGCAAACAGGTGCTGAACGTGAAGGCGCCCGCTGTGGCGAAGATCATCCGCCCGGTGACGGGCGACGCGGTGGCCGTGGTTGGCGAGAACCGCAAGGTATTGGTGTTCATGTTGGACGAATTGCCGGAAATGGGCCGCGGCAAGGGTGTGCGTCTGCAGAAGTACAAGGATGGAGGGCTGTCGGATGCGACCACCTTCACACTCTCGGACGGACTCAGCTGGCACGACCCCGCCGGACGCACGCGAACCGAAGCCGATCTCGGAGAATGGCAGGGCAAGCGCGCCTCCGCCGGACGGATGGCCCCCCGCGGCTTCCCTAGAGACAACCGCTTCACCTGATCCCGATCCGATGGGCGTGGGCTTCGACGGCCCCGCCCGCCCGCTCTTCCGCATCACCATGTGGACGGGCCTCGTGACGCTCTTCACGCTTGGCCTCTATCGCTTCTGGATGAAGACGCGCGTGAGGCGCTGGCTCTGGTCGTCTTTCCGTCCCGGCGGGCAGCCGCTGGAATATACCGGCGACCCCACAGAGAAGATGATGGGGTTTCTCGCCGCGATGGTGGTGATCGCGCTCTACGTGGGCGTCGTGAACCTTATCCTGGTCTATTTCGGGCTGACGCTCTTCCAAAACACCGGCCCCGCCTATGTCGTGTCAGGCGGCGGCCTCATCATGCTGTTTTTCTTCGCGAAATATCGCGCCCGCCGCTACAAGCTGACGCGCACCGCCTGGCGCGGGGTGACCTTCGGGCTCGACAAGGGCGCGCTGGCCTATGCGCGCAAGGCGACGGTCTGGTGGGCCTTTGCGGTCCTGTCGGCGGGGCTCTTGATGCCGGTCACCGTCTTCGTGCTCGAGCGCTTCCTGACCGACCGAACCCGTTTCGGTGACGGCCATCTGCGCCAGAGTGGATCGGTCGCGATGCTCTACCCCGCGGCGGTGCCCCTGGCCGTGGGCGTCCTCGTCGCCGCGGCGGCTGCGACAACAGTGATCTTCGGCCACCGCGTCGCGGGCACGGTCATCGGCGTGGCCGCTGCCGCGGTCCTCGCCTACGGGCTCGTGCATTTCCAGGTGACCGCCCTGGCGCGGTTGACCGAAGCCAAATCGCTGGGATCGCTGGGCTTCCGCTTCGATCCCTCGCCGATCCGCGTGTTTCTCCTCATGGCCCGCGGCTATGCACTGGCGCTGATCGTGGTCTTTCCACCGGCCGTGGCCTTCACCACCGCGATCGTGGCGCTTCAGTCCGGTCCGCGTCTGATCCAGATCGGCGAGAAGCTGGGCGTCGATCTCTCCACCCTCGCGGGCCTGCCGCCTTACGTCCTGGCACTGGCCTGCGTCCCGCTCTACTTCGCGATCTTCCTCCTGTGGTCGGCCCTTCGCGCAACCTTCGTCACCCGTCCCATCTATCACCATTACGCCGAGCGCCTGCAGCTCACCGGCACCTCCGAGCTTGCGCGCCTGAAGCAAACCCCGCGCGCCGCTCCGGAGGAGGCCGAGGGCTTTGCCGATGCGCTAGATATCGGAGCTTCGTTTTGACCCTGCGCGGCGCCTATTTCGACGGGGTTTGCCCGGTTCCGCACCCGGTCGCGATCAGCCTCGACCGCGAGCACGGCATTCTGGTCATGGAGCTCTCCGATGGCAGCCGTGAACGCTGGCCGCTCGAGCGCATCCGCGAGGTGCCCGATCAGGCCGCGACCGAGGGCTTGGCACTTCGGCTCGTCGGCGGCCGGACGCGACGCCTCTACCTGCCCGAGCGCAGCCTCCTTGCCGACTTGCCGATGCCCTTCCGGCGCAGCTCCGCGATCTCGGCCAAGCGGCTCACGGTCTGGCTTCTCGGCGCCTTGACCGCGGTCCTTCTGGTCATCCTCGTGATCGTGCCGCAGCTCTCGAACCGGCTGGCCGATGCCATTCCGCCCAAGGGCGAAGCCGCGCTCGGCGCGATGTCGAGCCGCCACATCATCGACGCGCTCGCGACCACCTCGGGCGGAGAGATCACCGAGTGCACGAATGCCGACGGCCGCGCCGCGCTCGACCATCTGACGCGGGAACTGACGCGCGGGATCGCGCTTCCCTCCGAGCTCTCGGTCCGCATCCTGCGGAGCGACCAGCGCAACGCCTTTGCCCTTCCGGGCGGCCATATCCTGATGCTGCGCGGGGTTCTCGACCTCGCGGAAACACCGGAAGAGTTCGCAGGCGTGCTCGCCCACGAGATCGGCCATGTCTACAGCCGCGACGGCGTGCGCGAGGCGCTGCGCTCGGCGGGCACGGTGGGCATCCTCACCGTGGTGCTCGGGGATTTCGCGGGCGGCGCCGTGGTGCTTCTGCTGACCGATCGGCTGATCGCCGCACGGCACAGCAAATCCACAGAGATCCGCGCCGATGTCTTCGCCGAGGCGGTCCTGAGGCGGCAGGGGCTCGGACCCAAGCCGATGATCGACATGTTCCAGCGCCTGCTCGACACCTCGGGCCAACTCGAGGGACCGCTCGCCTATTTCCTGAGCCACCCCCAGCCCGCCGAGCGCATCGCGGTCCTTCGCGAGCGTCCCAGCGCCACGGTCCCGCGCGACACGCCGCTTCTCAGCGACGCCGAATGGCGCGCGCTGCAGGCGATCTGCGACTGAACGACCGCTTGCGCCCCGCAAAACGCGGCGTTCTAACGCCATGACGTGACGATTTTGATCTGTTGCGACCCGGCGCGAGCCTATATCACGCCGGAGACCGATTGACCGGGAGCGCAGCGCGGCTGGGCCCCATGACTAGGAGGACCGCGAAGAATGAAGGTGCTAGTGCCCGTCAAACGCGTGATCGACTATAACGTGAAAGTTCGCGTCAAAGCGGATGGATCGGGCGTCGATCTCGCCAACGTCAAGATGTCGATGAACCCGTTCGACGAGATCGCCGTCGAAGAGGCGATCCGCCTGAAAGAGGCCGGAAAGGCCGACGAGGTCATCGCGGTGTCGATCGGCGTCAAGCAGGCGCAGGAGACACTCCGGACCGCGCTCGCCATGGGGGCCGACCGCGCCATTCTCGTCACCGCCGCGGACGACGTGCACCAGGATATCGAGCCGCTGAGCGTCGCGAAGATCCTCGCCAAGGTCGCAGAGGAGGAAGGCGCAGGTCTGATCATCTGCGGCAAGCAGGCGATCGACAACGACCTGAACGCCACCGGCCAGATGCTGGCGGCACTTCTGGGCTGGAGCCAGGCGACCAATGCCAACACGCTCGAGATCGACGGCGACAGCGCCACGGTCGCGCGCGAGGTCGATGGCGGCCTGCAGACCGTCAAGGTCTCGCTGCCCGCGATCGTCACCACCGACCTCCGCCTCAACGAGCCGCGCTACGCGTCGCTGCCGAACATCATGAAGGCGAAGAAGAAGCCGCTCGACGAGAAGACGCCCGCCGATTTCGGCGTCGACGTCACGCCGCGCCTCGAGATCGTCAAGACCTCCGAGCCCGAGGCCCGCGCGGCCGGCGAGATCGTCGGATCGGTCGACGAGCTGGTGTCGAAACTCAAAGAAAAGGGGATCGTGTGATGGCCGTTCTTCTGCTTGCCGAAATCAACGACGGCGCGCTGGCGATGGACGCCACTGCCAAGGCCGTGACCGCCGCCAAGTCGCTCGGCGACGTCACGGTCCTGGCCATCGGCGCATCGGCGAAAGCCGCAGCCGAGGAAGCCGCGACCATCGAGGGCGTCTCGAAGGTGCTCGTGGCCGAGGACGCGCTCTACGGCCACCGCCTGGCCGAGCCGGTCTCGGCGCTGGTCGCCTCGCTCGCCGAGGGCTACAGCCACATCGTTGCCCCCGCCACGACGGATGCGAAGAACATCCTGCCGCGCGTCGCGGCGCTCCTGGACGTGATGGTCCTGACCGACGTCACCTCGGTCGTCGATGCCGACACGTTCGAGCGCCCGATCTACGCGGGCAACGCCATGCAGACGGTGAAATCCTCGGACAAGATCAAGGTCCTGACCGTGCGGACCTCGACCTTCGACGCGGCCCCCACCGGCGGCTCTGCCTCGGTCGAGGACGTCGCGACCGGAGAGGATCCGGCGCTGTCGAGCTGGGTGTCCGACAAGCTGGCTGAAAGCGACCGTCCCGAGCTGACCTCGGCGGGGATCGTGGTCTCCGGCGGGCGTGGCGTCGGCTCGGAAGAGGATTTCGCACTGATCGAGAAGCTCGCCGACAAGCTCGGTGCAGCAGTGGGTGCGTCGCGCGCCGCGGTCGACTCGGGCTTCGCTCCGAACGACTGGCAGGTCGGCCAGACCGGCAAGGTCGTGGCGCCCGAGCTCTACGTCGCGGTCGGCATCTCCGGCGCGATCCAGCACCTCGCGGGCATGAAGGACTCCAAGGTGATCGTCGCGATCAACAAGGACGAAGAGGCGCCGATCTTCCAGGTCGCCGATTACGGCCTGGTCGCCGATCTCTTCGAGGCCGTTCCGGAGCTTACCGAAAAGCTCTGAGCGCCGCGTCCCGTCTCCGGACGATGAGACATCTGTCAGGCCCGCCTCGTGAGAGGCGGGCCTTTCTCATTTTCCACCTAGGCTCAGGACTCATAGCCAGTAGATGACGATAGCGGCGAGAGCGATGGCCGAGAGGAAGACCTTGGGGCACCTG
>NZ_JBHTMU010000029.1:0-56942 GCF_042679605.1 Litorisediminicola beolgyonensis | reverse complement strand
ATTCGTTACCATCCCGGCGTACTGTCGCCTCCAGCGGCCTTACGTCTGCTCCGTTATGCGCACCTCGCGGATCGCATCCACTCGCGCAATGCCTTTCCCGACAAGCACGTCAACTTGCCGTAGCTTCCTGCCAATCTCCTCGAGCTGGTGTCGCTTGTTCGCAATTCCTGATCCTACGTTTGCTAACCAGAGCGCTGGACCAATTCAGTTGGGGAGGCTCATTCAAGTCCGGCATAGGCGATGACGTTGCGTTCAGGAGTGAATGTTGAGCCATCTTGCGAGGTCATTTCAGGAATTGATGAGCAACCTGCCAACAGCACCGCAGCCATTCCCATTCAAAGCATTTTGAACCTTAGCATCACATAACGCTAGCACATATGCAGACCCGAAGGTTCACGAAATAAGGGACAGCTTCGTCCCGCACACGCGACTTTCCCGACCGCTATCAGACGCCCTAGCGGCCGGCAGCCCCGAACCCCTCCCTATCACGGGCCTTGGTCTATCCGGCGCCGCGTGGAATACTGTACGCATTGAGATCAAACCGATTGCGAGGCAGGTCATGCAAGTGAAGGATCACGTGGACGGCGTGGCTATCGGGCTGCTAATCGGGTTCCGCGATAGGGCGCCTTTGGTGGTTTTTCCCGGCAACCCCTCGGACACCGCCATCCCCGCCCGCAGCCTGACGCAGTTGTCGCCCGACGATACCGGCGGCGAACTCGCGCTTCTGTTCGAGGATGGCGACCCGTCCCGTCCGCTGGTGATCGGCCGCATTGTGGAACCCGTGCGAACCGATCCTCCCAAGGCGCCCGACACGCCCACTGTCATCCGCGACGGCGAAACCGTCCGCATCACCGCCGAGGACCGGATCGAACTGCGCGTCGGCAAGTCGGTCATCATAATGGAGAAGGACGGCCACATCACCATACGCGGCAAGCACCTTGTCAGCCATGCCAGCGGATCGAACCGTATTCGCGGCGGATCCGTGAACCTGAACTGACCCATGTCCGACGCGATCCCCGTCCTGAAAGACATCGTGCGCCAGCACGCCGAACAGGCCGCGTTCCTCTGGACGATCTACGACGACGCGCTGCTGAACCCCGACGAAGAGCGCAACGAGAACATGGACGACACCCGCATCGCCCGCGTCCGCGACCAGCTTGAGGCCCATATCGACGGGCTCCGGATTGCCGGAAAAACCGGCCGCACCATCGCCCAGGAACGCTACAACGAATTCCCCGAGGCCGGAGAGCTCTTCGTGCTGCGCATGCTCCACCCGGGCGCCGAGCGGCTGACCATCGCAACCCTCGATCTCGACGGTGTCAGGCGCTATCTCGACCATCACCTGGCGTGACCGTCTTCAGACCAGCGAAAACACGCCGTCAGCATAATTCAGGCGCAGGGCTTTCCAGTCGTCTCCATCAAACCGCCAGGCCATGTCCGTTCCAACGCTGTAGAGAAAATTCTCGTCGCATCGGAAATCATAGGCCATGCCGCTTTCGTGGAACTCTTCCAGGTCGGTACCTCGCTGGCGATAAACCCCGTGCCAGCTATCGCCCCAATAGACCTCTTCCCGCCATTCCCTGACCGTGAAGAAGTAACTGCCCGGAGCCGTTATCGGCACGATTTCTGTCTGGTTCCTGACCTCGAGGCAAACGCCATTGTCGCCACAGACCCGAAGCAACTCGGGGCGCGTCGCATCGACACCGCGCAATCGCTGGTTCGAATATAAATCGATCCTCTCCCAGCCATCGCCGTCAAGACGAAGCAGGGTTCCGGACGCACCGACGCAATAAATGTGATCCGATCTCAAGCCATGAATATCGAAAAGCAAAGCATCCGCCGCCGGTTTGATCGGCGTGTAAGTCGTTCCGTCAAACCGGCTGGCCTGTCCGTGCGCACCGATCAGGAAGGTGGTCGCCGGATCGAAACACCAGACCTGATTGTTGAACCAGTCCGCCGCCTGCGTGCGCGCCCAGTTATCCGGACCTCCCCGCCAGATGTCGCGCCCGACCTCGAGCGCAGAAAGGTCCTCCATCGACGTTGCGGACAGCGAATACATCCACAGATCGGTCACCATTATCGGACGGGCCTTCGCGGGGTCGAAGCCTTCCACATCGAATATCACGCAGACGCGGATTTCATGATCCGGATCTGATATTTCAAACAGGATTGCGCAGCGATCCGGGCCGGTTATCGCGATCTGAGTGCACTCGAACGAATAGTTCGGATCGGCCTGGATATAGTCCATGGCCTCGACGATCTGATCGCGTTCAAGTATCACCTCTTATCCCTTCGCATCAGCACCGGCCCGCCGCGCGAGCATCCGACATCCGGCCCGACTCGGCCGAGGACATAGCATCACTCGGCGACTTGCCATTCGCCGCGCGCACGTCGCACCCGCCACCGGCATCATGGCATTGCGCCCGTCCCTGGGACTTCTTCTCGAAGTCCTCCTTGTTTTCGTCGTCAAGCTGTTCCTTGATCGCTTCCTTGTTTGCGTTCTTCAAACAAGCCCCCACCTTTTCCCGTTCGGGATCACCCTCTGCAAGATGCTGCGTCTTCTCGTGGCAAGTCAGCGTCGCGTCCACACAGGTGTCCATGAACTGATCCAGAGATTGGCAGGGCGTATGATAAAGTGAATCCGCGCACATCGCCGATTTGATCTTGTGGTCGGATCCTTTTCGGGAACGCACCTGATCGCCCCGCATCCAAGTGCGCTTCGGGGAATCCGCCTGGCTTTTCTTGCCGTTCGGGTAAATCGTGTGCATACAGATACACTTGCCGTTCTCGTCGGCATAGCTTTTCCACTTCTTGCAGGTCGATCCGCCTTTCGTCAGGTGCCGCATCCCCCGGCAGGCAAAGAACTGGTTTTCGACTGTATGCTCTTTCCAGTAACCTTCATCGCATTTCAGCTTGTCATAGTCTTGCGGCAGCATCTCGTATTTCAGAAGCAAAGCCTCACAATCTGCCATTGACATGTTCAGCTTGGCGATATGCGGAAACGGCGGGGCGTTGCCGGGGTCTGACGCGTGGTTGTTGGTGGTCAGGTCGGTCATGCGGACGACCGGCTCGGTTTCGAACTTCACGTTCGGGGACCATGACTTGAAGAAACTCTTGCCGGTGTTCTTCGACGTCACCACGCCCTTCTTGGCCGCCGCCCCGGCCTCGTCGCCCGATGTCTTTGACATGTCGGACTTGTTCTTGAGGTTGGCCTCCTTGCCCTTGACCAGCACCTTGCCAGTGCCCTTTTCGGTGTCGCCCGCCATGGCGAAGTTCGGGTAGGGCACGGGCACGCCCGGGGGGGTGGCGGGGTTTTCGGGCGGGGTCATGCAGACGTCGGGGAATTCCGCGATGGTCTTGGCCCCGACGGCCTTGCCCGACACCTCCAGCCCGTTGGCGAACACGTCTCCCATCAGCCCGCCCTCCCGCGTGGCACTTCGAACACCGCCGCGCCGCAGGCCCCATCATCGCCCGATGCCTCGACCAGCACCGGATGACCCGGCGCATAACCGCGCTCGTAGGCCGTCAGCGCCCAGCCGATCATCAGGGGCGTGACCGCCGCGCCGCAATTGCCCAGGCTTTCGGCCGGGCTCCACAGGTCTTGGAATTCCTTACGCTGCCGGATCAGGCGTTGCTGGGCCAGCGCGGATTGCTTGAAGAAATAGGTCTCGCCCGTCAGATCCGCGATCCGGTACTCGACCTGCGCCAGACTGACCCCGGCGCCGTCGAGCGCCACGCGGTAGGCTTCGGTCATGCCGTCGGCGCGCAGCGGAAGGTCCAGCCCGTCCTCATCGAGGCCGTTGTAGATATACGACGCCTCACGCGCTATCCCGAGGCCCGCCAGCGCGAAATGGCGCAACTCGCCCGGCGCGACAACGATCGCCGCCGCCGCTTCTCCGGGCAGGAACCCGTTTGGATTGTCCGCCGACAACAAGCGCTGCGCGGCGATGTAATGCGCGACCGACACCGTGGTCAGGTAGCTGTCGACACCCAAGATCACCACGTGATCGGCCTGCCCCTCACGCATGATCTGCTGCGCTCTGTCCAGCGCCACAAAGCCCGAGGGCCGCCCGAATTCAATGACAAAACGCCGGGTTGAAGCCGCCAGCCCGGCATAGGTCAAAACCTGCGCGGCAAAGCCGTCGGGGTCGCGCACGGGGCGCCCCGGGCGGTCCCTTTCGGCCAGGCACAGCACCACCGCTAGCCGGCCAGGCCCGCCCTTCAGCCCCTTCAACGCGTCCACCACCGCGCCGGCGGCCAGATGCGCCAGCCGCTTTTCGCCAATCCAGTTGCGCGGCAAGGGCACCGGCGCGCCAACCTGCCACGCGCCCCCCGCCCCCACGAACCGGGTTTCGTGAAAACCGTCGATCTTCGCTCGCAGCGCCGCGCAGCTGGACAGCCGGTCGAGGCCCACCGCCGTGACCATCCCCGCCGACAGGATGCTGACCCGTGCAGCCATCAGCTGTCCAGCCGTTCAAGCTGGCGCATCGGCACATAGCGACGCCCCGAGGCCATCGCTCGCGTCATCGCCCGGCTGGGGTGCCCCACCCAGGCCAAGCGGAATTCCGAAAGGTGCCGCCGCACCGGGGCGCTGGCCCGCCAGACCGCCGACACCCGGCGCGTCTCGGTATCAAAGAGCAGCGTATCGGGGCGCATCACTCGATCCAGTACGGTGTCGCCCCGCGCGTCAAAGATCACGACCGGCAGGTCGAGGTTCGGCAGGCGGAACGCCTCGTTCCCGGCGGGCGTCAGGTTCCGCAACACAACCTCGGTACCCGGCGCAGGCGGGTCGATCTGCTGATCCTCGCCCACCTGCTGGAGATACCGTTCGTCGAAATCCGGCGGCAGGAAGGGGAAGATGTTCTTCTCCCAGTTCTCGTCATAGGTCCCGGCAAAGCGCAGCCTCTGCGGCGCGGCCCGCGACACCGGACCCAGCGCCATCGGGCGATATTCCTCGTAGGGCGAGGTCACCTCGCGCCCCAGTTCTTCAGTGTTGGGCAGGGGCGCACCGTTAAGCAACGCCTGATTGCGGAAACTGGCAAAGCCGCGGCCATGCGGGTTGGGCAGATAGGCGGGCGGTGTCTTGTCGTCGGGGTCCAGCCGGTCCACCCCGCCAAAGGCCGTGTCATAGCTAAACTGCGCGCGGGTGAACGGATGCGGGCGCGTCGCCGCGACCGACGGCCCGAACACCCGCCATTCTCGGTAGCCGACCACGTTGAGCCCCTTGCTCCAGCCGCCCACGCGCAGGCCCACGGGCACGCGTTCCGCCGCGCGCCCGCCCGGCGCATAGGCCGCACCCTGCACCACCACGTCACAGCGCGCCTTGCGAAAGGCGAAATCGGTCTCCCACAGGGTCGCCGAAAACCCCGGCGCGCCGGTGAATGTGTCAGCATAGACCAGCGGCGTCTGTTCGGCCGCGGCCCGCGCCACGCCGCCCGGCACGTCCGGGAAGGCCAGCGTGGATCGCACAACCAGCACCATGTATTCGCGGCCGCGCACGTCCATCGCGCCAGCCATCTGGTGCGCGCCGGGAATGCGGCAGATCACATCCATGACAGCGCCTTACGTGAAGATGTAGTCGAACCCGGCGTCGCCACCCGTGACGGTCACCTTGTTCAGCTCCTTGCCCTCCAGTCGGTAGGTCAGAATGCGGCGGCTCAGTTCCGGCATCAGCGTGTTCGTCAGGATCGCGTCGATCATCCGGCCGCCGCTTTCGATTTCGGTGCAGCGGTCCTTGATGACCTGCATCGCCCCGTCCCCGATCACCAGTTCCGCGCAATAGCCTTCGCCGAGCCGCTTGGCGATGCCGCGCAGCTTGTGACCCGCGATCGCCTCGATCATCACGTCCGACAGCGGATAGTAGGGGATCGTCACCACCCGGCCCAACAACGCCGCCGGAAACACCTTCAGAAGCGGCGCGCGCAAGGCTTTGTTCATCTCTTCCGCGTCGGCCTTGACAGTGCCGTCCTCGGTCATCGTCATGATTTCCTCGGACCCCACGTTCGAGGTCAGAAGGATCAGCGTGTTCTTGAAGTCGATCCGCCGACCTTCGCCGTCGTCCATCATTCCCTTGTCGAAGACCTGGAAAAAGATCTCGTGCACGTCAGGGTGCGCCTTTTCCACCTCGTCCAGCAAGACCACGGAATAGGGCCTGCGCCGCACGGCTTCGGTCAGGATGCCGCCCTTTCCATAACCCACATATCCCGGCGGCGCGCCCTTAAGCGTGCTGACGGTATGCGCCTCCTGGAATTCGGACATATTGATGGAAATCAGGTTGTCCTCGCCGCCATACATCAGCTCGGCCAGCGCCAGCGCGGTTTCCGTCTTGCCCACGCCTGAGGGACCACAGAGCATGAACACGCCCACTGGCTTTTCCGGCGCCTTCAGCCCGGCGGCCGAGGTCTGGATGCGGTTGGCGATCATTGCCATGGCGTGGTCCTGCCCCACGACGCGCTCGGCCATATTGCTGGCAAGGCTCAGCGCCTTTTCGGTCTGGCTGGCCAGCATTCGGCCCATCGGGATACCGGTCCAGTCCTGCACCACCGACGCCACAGCGGCCTTGTCTACCGCCGGCAGGATCAGCGGGCTTTCCCCCTGCGCATCGGTCAGTTCGGCCATCTTGGCCTTCAGCTGCGCCAGCTTTGCCTCGCGGTCAAAGGGGGCAGCCTCTGCCGTGAGCTCGACCTCGGCGGCGCCTTCGGCCTCGGCCTGTTCGGCCAGCACCTCTTCGGCATCGCCCACCTCGCCAGTGTCGTCCACCTTGGCCCCTGCCCCGCGCAATTGCGCCCGCAGGTCGAGTATCTCTTCCACGATTTCCTTTTCGGCCTCCCAGCGGGCCTTGGCGGCTTCCAACGCATTCTGGGCCAAGACAAGTTGCGTCTCGACCGCCGCCTTGCGGTCTGCCACCTCAATGCCGATCGCCTCTTCCCGCTCGATGATGCCCTGTTCGATCTCCAGCGCCGCCTGCCGACGCTCCAGATCCTCGACTTCGGCGGGGGTGGCGTGTTGCGAGACGGCAACGCGTGCACACGCTGTATCCAGCAGGCTGATCGCCTTGTCGGGCAATTGCCGCGCCGGGATAAAGCGGTGCGACAGCTTCACGGCGGCCTCGATGCTTTCATCCAGCAGCTCGACCTTGTGGTGCTTCTCGAGCACGCCCGCCACGCCACGGCACATCAGCACCGCCTTGGATTCGTCCGGTTCGTCCACCTTCACGGTCTGAAAGCGCCGGGTCAGTGCGGGGTCCGGTTCGATATGCTGCTTGTATTCGGCCCAGGTGGTGGCGGCAATCGTGCGCAGTTCGCCCCGCGCCAGCGGTGGCTTCAGCAAGTTCGCCGCATCGCCAGTGCCCGCAGCCCCCCCAGCCCCGATCAGCGTATGCGCCTCGTCGATGAACAGGATGATCGGCACGTCGGACGATTGCACCTCCTCGATCACCGCCTTCAGACGCTTCTCGAACTCGCCCTTCACGCTGGCACCCGCCTGCATCAGACCGATGTCCAACATCTGCAATTCCACATTGCGCAGCTGCGGCGGCACATCGCCCTTGGCCAGTCGTTGAGCAAAGCCTTCGACCACCGCTGTCTTGCCCACACCCGCCTCGCCGGTCAAGATCGGGTTGTTCTGTTTGCGACGCAGCAGGATGTCGACGATCTGCCGGATCTCGGCGTCGCGGCCCACCACCGGGTCCATCTTACCATCGCGCGCCCGCGCGGTCAGGTTCGTGGCGAATTGCTCCAGCGCCGACTGCCCACCCGGGCGCGGCTTCTTCGGCGCATCGCCCCCCGCGTCGGGCGTGCTGGTCCGTTCCAGCGACTCCGCCAGCAGGTCATCCAGCTGCCCTGCCATCGCGCCGGGTTCCAGCTTGTCGAACTCGAGGCTGATCTTGAACAGCAGCCCTTCCAGCACCGGCACCTGCAGCGCGCCCAGCAGGATATAGGCCGACCGCACAGTATCGTCGCCAAACTCGAGCGATCCGAAATTCCACGCCTCCTGAATGGCGCGGAAGATATGGTCGGAAAACTCTTCGACCGACCCCGCCCCGTGCGGCAAGGCATCGGTCGCCTTCAGAACGTCGCCGTCGAACCTGTGCCGGTCGACACCTGCGGCGTCCAGCAGGATCGCCACATCCGACAGGTCCGTATCGGCCAGCGCGGTGATGAAATGCACCAGTTCCACATAAGGGTTACCGCGCCGCTTGGCCGCCTGCGCTGCCTCGGAAAAGGCTTTCAGGCAAATAGGGTTGAGCTTGCCCACAAGCTCTTTGCGTTTGATGGTTTCCTGCGACCCGCGTGCGGCCATGGGAAAGAGCCTCCGAAATAAAATTTGTCGTCCTGGTGCACCGATGAAATAATCAAAAAGACATTGTTACAGCATGATAGACCGGTTTCAGATTTGAATCGACCGTTTTGACTCTCCGTCCCAAGAGGCCCGCTAGATGAAAGATCCGCTGCCATCCGACATCTTCAGACCCGGCCAGGTTCTGAATAACACCTACGAAATCATCGGCCTTCTGGGCCGTGGCGGCACGGGCGAGGTCTATCTGGCCCGCAACCAGATCGTCGAACGCGATCTTGCCATCAAGGCCCTGAACGCGCGCTTCTCCGGCAATGCCGACTATGTGGAACTAATGAAGCGCGAAGAGCAGATGCGCAACATCATCCACGACGCGGTGGTGCGCTATTCCGAATGCTCGCGCACCGACGAAGGCCACGTCTTTCTTGTGATGGACTATATCGAAGGCCCGTCGCTGAATGACATCATGTTCGATCGCCGGGTCGAGGACCGCGCGCTGATGATCATCGCCCACCGGGTGCTCGAAGGCCTTGTCGCCACCCACGCGCAGGGGATCGTGCACCGCGATCTGTCGCCCGACAACATCATCCTGCGCGGCGGCAAGCCCGAGCGCGCCACCATCATCGACTTCGGCATCGCCAAGGACACCGCCACCGGGGCCCGTACCATTGTCGGCAACGACTTTGCCGGCAAATACGAATATGCCGCCCCCGAACAGCTGGACGGTCACGCCGACTACCGCACCGATCTCTATGCGCTGGGGGCGTCGCTTCTGGCCGCTGTCCGGCAGGAAATCCCCGTAGTGGGCAGCAGCCCGGGCGAGGTCGTGCGCTTCAAGCGCGAACCGCTCGATACGTCCCACATCAACGCGCCGCTCAAGGACCTGATCGACTGGCTGACAGACCCGGATCCGGCAAAAAGACCGCAATCTGCCAGCGAAGCGCTGGACCGTCTGGGCGGCTGGCTCAAGCCCGATACCCATGTGCCGCGGAAAAAGGGCCACAACCGCGACAGGAAAAAACGCCGCAGCCCGCTGATACCCCTGCTTGGCGCGGGAGCCCTAGCCGCTAGCGGGGCCGGTCTCTGGGCCGCTGGTGTCTTCACCCCTGCCCTGCCCCAGATCACGCCCTATACACTGGCCGCCAGCTTTGACCCCGACACGGGCGGCACGCTGATCGGTCACGCCCCCGACGCCGATACCGCCGCTGCCCTGCGCGCGGTGTTTCGTGATACAACGGGCTCCACTCCGTCCGAAACCGCCCTCACGCTGGCCCGCGGCATGCCGGATGAGGACTGGCCCGCCCATGTCTCGGACCTGCTGTCCGTTGTGCAGCCGCTGGACAGCTGGACGCTCGACATCACAGGCAACAGCGCCACCCTCACCGGGCTCGCCCCATCGTCAACCGTGCGCGACGGCCTGCGCAACACCCTGTCCGAATGGCGCGAACTTGCCGCAATGGACGTGACCAGCGATCTAGTCGCAGGTCCCGAAACACTCAGTTGGGCCATGTTAGAGCCTGAATTGAACCGCCTCGCCACTTGCGGCCCTCTTTCGGCACCGTCCGATCAGCCTGCCGCATTCGCGCTCTTTGACACGATCACCGTCTTGGGCGACGTGGCCAGTGCCGCGGATGCGCCCGCGATCGAAGCCGCGCTTAGCCCCCTTGTCGGCGACCGCGACCTGCGCGTCGAAACCACAACCCTTAACGAAGACCTTTGTGCGATCCGCGCCGTCATGCCGCGCTATCAACCGGGCGCCGTGTCGGTCTGGCTTGGGCGCGGGACCACGGGCGAGGCCGCGCTGACCGGCGTTTTCAATACCGGCGACAACCCGGTGGTCGACATCCAGATGCCGGCAACGCTGTCGGGTGCTTCACTTTGGGTCATGATCGTGGACAACACTGGCAAGGTCTTTCACGTCCTGCCCAATATCAACCAGACGGAACATATGGTCGACAATCTGGGAACGGTCGAAAACGGCGTGCGCCGGGTCCGGGTGCTATGGTCGCTCGACGATCTCAAGGAAGACCCCAAACGCCTTGCCGTGCAGGTGACCGAGGGCGATTACGGCAAGTCCGAAGTCATCGCCATCCTCTCCAAAACTCCGCTGTTCGACCTGCGCCGCCCCCGCGATGAAAGCGTGTCGTCGGTGGCCGAAGCGCTGGAACAGACGTTGCCGGGGCGCGAGGACCAGATCATCGGCGTTGCCTCGCGGATCATCGACGCAAGACCTTGAAGCGCCGATTAGGGTCGAATATCGCGCTTATTGGTTTGCGCGATGGTCCCGGTATTCCGCGAGATCCTTCATGTTCCGAAACGCACGCGCGAGGGTATACAGTCGCTGTTGGCTTGGAAGCCAAGCAGCGGAGCAAGAAGAAAGCAGAATTTGTCGCGTTCGAGGAACGTGGAACGCCGGGCTGAACACCTTGCGCACCAGAGCCCGCGCGGTCACCCGCCCCGCCGGGCTGAGCCTCCGCAACTGAATTGGTCTACCGCTCTGGTTGGCAAACGGAGGACCAGGAATGGCGAACAAGCGACCGCAGCCCGAGGAGATTGTCACGAAGCTTCGACAAGTTGACGTGCTTGTCGGGCAAGGCATGGCGCGAGTGGATGCGATCCGCGAGCTCCGCATAACGGAGCAGACGTTTTACCGCTGGAGGCGACAGTACGGCGGGATGGAAACGGATCAACTGAGAGAGCTGAAGCGGCTGCAGAAAGAGAATGAGCGGCTGAGGAAGGCGGTGTCCGACCTGACGCTGGATAAGCTCATTCTGACCGAGGCTGCCCGGGGAAACGTCTGAGCCCCGCCCGTCGGCGTGCGTGCATCGATGACCCATGGTCAGCTGTCGGTATCGGAACGGCGCATCTGCCGCGTCCTCGGCCAGCATCGCTCGACACAGCGGCGTCGGCCGCAAGGGCGCGCGGACGAAGACCGCCTGGTGGCGGAAATGATCGAACTGGCCCGGCAATATGACCACTACGGCTATCGGCGGATCGCGGCGCTGCTGCGGGATGCAGGCTGGCAGCTCAACGATGGCCGTGTCGAGCGGCTGTGGCGACGGGAGGGGCGAAAGCGCCATCGAAGCAACCGAAGAAGAGCCGACTCTGGCTCAACGACGGATCATGCGCTCGGATCAGGCCCGAGCACCCCGATCATGTCTGGAGCTACGACGTCGTTCATTGCCGGACCGATGACGGAACGGCCTTCCGGCTGCTCATCATCCTCGACGAGTTCAGCCGGGACTGCCTCGCGATCAAGGTCGCGCGGACGCTGAACGCGACGAGCGTCATCGACGCCTTGAGCGACCTGTTCATCCTGCGTGGAGTGCCGGGCTTCATCAGGTCCGACACCGGACCCGAGTTCGTCGCAGAGGCGGTAGGAAATGGATCGCCGCTGTCGGCGCCAGAACGGCCTAAATCGAACCGGGGTCAGCTTGGGAGACTGGACATGCAGAGAGCTTCAATGCCCGGCTCCGCGATGAACTGCTGAACGGAGACATCTTCTCCTCGCTCCGTGAAGCCCAAATCATCATCGAGAACTGGCTGCGACACGACAACACCAGGAGGTCACACAACGTCCTAGGCTATCGGCCCACCGGCACCCAAAACCGTCATCCCGATGGATCAGAGGCCGGTCATACACGAACACTCAGCACGGACCAGTCAGTTCAGGCTGCTCAAGGTCAGGGCTGCTAACCTTATCCGCGGGGAAGCCAGGTCAGAAGTTCACCGTATAGTTCGCCTCGGCATCCAGCGATCCGTCCTGGCCCTCGGCGAAGTTCCGGCGCAGGCCAAGGTCCAGGTTGCCGCGTTGCCCGAAGGTTTGCGAATAGCCCAGCGAAATGCCGTGGGTGCGCAGGCCGCCGCTGTTGAAGTCATAGCTGTAATCGACCGCCAGTTCGCCCGGGTTCAGCCCCAGCGTGATGCCGAAATCGACCGTACCGCCCAGGCCATTGGCGCCGTCCTCGGCCACGGTGAAGGTGGGCGCGCCGTCGCCTGCGGCGGCAAAGGACGACGTGACGCTGCGGGTCTCGTCCAGCAGTTCGGACCGCAGGGTCAGGCCGCCGCGCAGTTCGGACGCCACGCGCGGCGACAGCCAGATCGGGCGCCGGGCGTCGACGCCCAAGAACAGAAGAAGGGATTCGTACGTTTCGGACTGCGTTGTCAGGCCCAGCCCGGCGCCGCCCTTTTCGGTGTAGCCGTCGACGTTCAGGCGCAGGTAGTCGAGGCCCGCTTTCCAGCGCAGTTCCGTCCCGGTCCGGATATCGCCCAGCGGGTCGCCGTAGCGGCCCAGCTGTTCCGAGAAGGACAGGGTCGGGACGATGTTGATATAGGTGCCTTCGAATTCCGCCTCGGCACTTTCGTCGACCGTCACACCGTTGGCGGTGAACAAGATCCGCCGGTCGCTGTCGAATTTCAGCCGTCCAAGGGACAGGTAGCCGTCAAAGTCGATCCCGTCCGCCAGCGCGTCATCCACCCGGCCATAGATCGAGGCCTGCACCGCTTGGGTGTCGAGCGACCCGCCGCCCGAGAAGTCGGTCTCGGCGGTGGTATAGCCAAGCGCGACGCCGATGGCGCGGCCGGGGTCGGGGGCGTGGTCCATGCCGATCAGGATGTTGCCGACGGTGGTTTCGAACCCGTCATCGTTGTCGCCGCCGTCCTTTTCGCTGACCGAAATGTCACCGGCAACGAAGAAGCCCCAGGCGGTGTCGTCCAGCCGGTCCTGCGTGGAGAGCCCCAGCACCCCTTTGAAGAGGTCGGACAGGAACTGCGTCGGCACGCTTTCGCCGTCGATGGTCAGGTTGATGCCCGACATGTCGAAGCCGCGCACGCCGCCGTTCCGGGTCAGGCCGATCCGCTTTTGAAGGCCCCGGCCCAGGGTGCGGGCGATGCTGCGGGCGGTGTCGACGGTGGCCAGGTGTTCCTCGTTGCGCAGCGCGCGCATGGCGGGGGCGAGGTTCTCGCCATTACTAGCGGCGGTCGTCAGGTTGACGCAGGCCGCGAGGTAGTCCGCGTCGGAACTGAGTGCGCAGCTTTGTTCAAAGCTGCGGGCGACCTTGCGCAGTTCCGGATCGGCCAGGGTATCCGAGATCAGGCTGGTGCCGCTTTCCAGCACGGTGATGGTCACGTCGGCCTCGGTGGTGGCGCCGCCGGGGTTGGTGGCGCTGTAGCGGGCCGTCACGGCGCCCGCGAAGCCCGCAACCGAGGTGAAGGTGAGCGACTGCCCGGAAACGGCCAGACGGCCTTCTGTGGCGCTGTCAGGGGCGCTAACGATGGCAACGGTAGTCACTCCTGTGCCGGATGTCACCGCGCCCAGGTCGTTGGCCAGCACGTCGATGGTCACCGGCGCGCCGGAAATCGTGGTGGCCGCGTCATCGCGCGCCACCACGTTGCCCGACCCAAGAACGGTGACGGTCACGGTGGCCGCCGCTGACGTGCCAAGCGCGTTCGAGGCGGTGTAGGTGAAGCTGTCGGTCCCGACAAAGCCGCTGGCGGGCGTGTAGCTGACCGTCAGGTCGTCATTGACCACGGCGGTGCCGTTGCCCGGACCCGAGGCGATGGCCACGCCTGTCGCATTGCCGGCCAGGTCGTTGGCGGTCACGTCGATGGTGACGGGCGTGTCGATCAGCGTGGAGGCGGTGTCGGCCACGGTCTGCGGCAGCACCGCGTTGACCTCGACCGTGAAGGCGGTCTGGTTGGCGGTGTCGAAGGGGAAGAAGCCGGGGATGCCGTCGCGCAGGTTGCCAGAATTGTCCTTCTGCCCGGCATCGTTCACCGGGATCACGGTAAAGCTGTAGACCCCCGGAGTCAGCGTCGCGCCCGAGGCCACGCGGATCTGGCCGCCGTCATCGACGGTGAACTGACCCGTCTCGTCGGTCTGGGACAAAGCTCCGCCCGCAATCACTAGATAGTCCACGATGTCGGCGGTCAGTCCGTCGACCGTCTTGCCGGTGCTGGCGACGGACAGGGGTCCGCCGACCGCGTCACCCGCCGGGATAGTTTCGTCGATCACAAAGCGCGGGGCAGCGGCGAGGCGGGGCGCGAATTCAGGCTCGGCCTCGGACATGCGGCGTTCCAGATCGGCCAGCGCCGGCGTGGAGGCGTCGCGGTTCAGACACAGACCCAGCCCGTAGCTGTTGAACACCGGCGGCGACTGGATGCATTCGTCGACCGTATCCACATCGGCATCGACCTGCCCAGGCACGTGGCAGGTGTGGCAGCTGGCATTGGCCTGGTTGATGCCGCCGAAGTGGCCGTTGTAGCGCGAACTGATTTGGTCGGCGTAGAGCCCCGCTAGCCGTCCCAGCCCGTTATCCAGCCCGACGATTTCCAGCGTCAACGTGTTGCCTATGGTTGGGGCCGTGCCGTCAGATATGTTGTAAGTAACCGTTATTTCTGCGCTTTCATCGTTGTCCAGATCGGTCAGCGCGGTGGGCGAGAGGATGATCGTCGACCCGGCAATGGTGTAGACATCGGTCTCGACATAGTCGACCGGGTTGCTGTCGGTTTCGTTCAGTTGGATCAGCACGGCCACGTCCGACACGACCAGCGTATCGCCGTCGACATCGGACACGAAGGCGCTGTCAAGCAGGTCGGCGGTCAGATCGGCCTCGGCCTCGGTCCGTTGACCCAGCGCGATCAGCGCGGCGGTGGGCGCATCGTTGACAGGCGTGAGGGTCAGAGTCACGGTGGCCGTGTCGGTCGCGGTGCCGTCGTCGGCCAGATAGTCGAAGGTCAGCGTGCCGGTGTCATCGGCCAGTGGCGTATAGGTGAAGCTGCCGTCGGTCTGCAGGTCGAGCGTGCCCCGGTTGGGCGCGTTCAGGACGCTGAAGCTAACGGTTCCGATGCCTTCGGGATCGGTGTCCGGCCCGTTGCCATTGTCATTGGCGACGTTGCCGGTCAGCACGTTGTCTTCGGCAAAGGTGAAGGCGTCGTCCTGCGCCACGGGCGGATTGGCGGGCGGCGTGCCTGCGGGACGGTTGATGGTGACGGTCACGGTGTTGCCTTGCAGGCCCTCGCCATCGACCGGGGCGTACTGGAAGGTCGTGCTGGAGGCGGTCAGCGGCAGCGTCGCGGGCAGGCTGTAGAGAAATCCATTGCCATCGGGGTTCAGGCTGAGCGTGCCGGGATCGGTGCCGGTCAGGCCCGAGACCAGCGTCACGGTCATGTCGGCCTCTGGCCCGTCGCTGTCGGTGTCGTTGCCGAGAACGGGCAGGGCAAGCGGGTTACGGTCGTCATTGCCGACGGTCGCCACGTAGTTGTCGGCGGTGGCCGTGGGCGCGATGTTTAGAAAGCTGATGGCGATCTGGTTGCGCTCGACATTGGCGGCCGAGGTATTCTGGAACCCGGTGGTGTTCTTGGGCGAAAAGTTTAGCGTGTAGGGCGTGCCCGCCCGCCGCCGCGCGCCGCGCGTTTCCAGAGCCAGACTGCCCAGAGGCACAGTGATCGCCGTGCTGACACCGGCGGGCACCAGCGACGCCAGGTCTCCGGTCTGGTTCAGCGCGGACAGCGTGCCGCCGTCGCCAAAGAAGGTCAGGCCGCTGTCAAAGGTGATCGCCAGGCTTGACTGGCTGCCGGGCAGGGTGACTGCGCCACCGGAAAAGCCGTTTCCGTTGACCGTTGCCACATGCGGCGCGTAGGTCGTTTCGACCGTGTTGAAGCCGTTGCTTTGGATTGTGCTGTTGGGAATGCTGTTGCCTGAACCGTCGAGGCTGAAGCTCATGTTCGCGTCGAGCGCCCGGCCATACAGGGTGGACCCGCCCGACGCCTGGCTGAGCGCCGTGTTTTCACCGGGGCGCACGGACGAGTTGTTGCCGTGGCAGTTCGTACAGCTTGGTGTGATCCCGTAGCGCGACAGGAATTCGTCCGGGATCAGGTTCGAGTTCAACGGGTTGGGTCCGGCGGTCGCGGTGGTGACAAGCGCAAGCAACAGGCCACCCGCGAAAGATGTGGTGCGGCGGCGCGCGGCGTGTTTGGTACCCATCAATTCTGTCCCTCCTCCGGTGGCGATCAGTAGAGATCGACTCGGAATTTCGTGTTTTCCCAATAGAGTCTGGCCAGTTTCAGCAGCCGTTCTTGCGGGCTTTCGGGGAACTGGCGTTCAAAACGGTCGGCGATCTGGTCAAGGGCGGCGCGGCTGCCGGGGCCGAAGGCACCATCGACGCTGACATCGGCGCCAAGGTCGCGCATCAGTTGCTGCGCGCCGCCGTCCAGCGCGGATTTTCCGAGCCTTGTCAGCACCTTGCGGGCCTCGGACGCGGCTTCGGCGTTGCGCATGGTGGCGGCCTTGGCGGCGCGGGTGGCGGCATCGAACGGGGTGTAGCCCGCAGGTTTGCGGTTGGCGATGACCCAGGCGGCGTTAGCCCCGCCCCAGGCATCGCCCTGCGCCAGACCCCGGTCGTACCATTCGATCGCGCGGGCATCGTCGCGCCGCCCGCCGATCTGGCCGTTGACATACATCCGCCCGAGGCTCGAGGCCGCGGCGGGGTGGCCTTGCAGCGCGGCCTTGCGGAACAGTTCCTCGGCTTTTGCGTAATCGACCGGCTGGCCACCTGCGCCGGTGAGGGCGACAAAGCCCAGGTTGGCATAGCCATAGATATCGCCGCGCGCCGCACTTTCGCGCAGGTAGCGCAGGCCACGGGCGGGATCGTAGCGATCGCTGTTTTCTTCCAGGAAGTAGAGCCCCAGCGCGTTCATCGAAAAGGTGTGCCCCAGTTCCAGCGACCGCGACAGAAGGTCGAACCCGTTGCGGCGGTCGGCGTCGGTTTGCGGGAACTTCAACAGTTGCAGGCCCAGCGAGTGATAGGCGTAGGGATCGCCGCGCTGCACACCCTTCAGGAAGTAGGCCAGCGCCAGTTGCGGCGCTGCCTCGCGCGATTGGCCGCCCTGTTCGAGCGCGCGGGCAACCTCGACCGTGCCCAGCCCGTGATAGGCGCGGCTGTGGCCCAGATCGGCGGCTTCCTGGAACGCGGCTTGCGCGGCGTCGAGGTTCTTGAGCGCCAGATGCGCGCGGCCAAGCTGGTAGTGGAAGCGGCCCACGCCCGGGTCACGCGCAACGGCGGCCTCGCACGCGGCGAGCGCCGCGGCGGGTTCGATTTCGTTGGGGTAGCGAGCGAATCCCACGCTTTCGGGATCAAGGTGATCGCCCGCCTGGCGGTCGCAGGCATCGACCTCAAGCGCGACCTCGACGGGGCGGGTGGTGGCACCCAGTTGCAGTTCGAACCGGTCGGACAGTTGTGCGATTTCGGTAGTGCCGGGTTGGGTATCGCCGTCAAATTGGGTGGAATAGACGATGTCCTTCACCCGGTCAGAGGGTATTCGGATGTCGCGGGGCAGGGCCTCGAACCCCTTGGGGCCGGCCAGTTCCAGCCTGCCCGACCGGGGCGGAGCGCGCAGTGCAAAGCCCGCGCCCGGTTCGGGTGCGGTCAGCCGTGCGCCGATGGCGACGCGCCGGTCCAGGCGTTCGGCCAGGCTGAGCGGCGGCGCCGCGCCGGTGGGCGGGGCGGGTTCGGATTGCGCGTTGGCCGCCGCGCCCAGCACAATGGGTTCGACCAGCGACGAACTGGACCAGGGCACCTGAAGCTTGTCGGTTTCCAGATAGACCCTGCGGCGGATGTCCTTCATCAGTTCGTCGATGGGCCGGTCCGGGCTGGCGGCGGCAAGATCGACGAAGGCGCGGGTAAAGGGACTGTTGGCGCCCGTGCCATCGAGCGCGACCGCACCCGGCGAGGTTGAGAACAAGACCAGCGAATTGATCGGCGTGTCGAGCGCGGCAAAGCCGGTCTGCAGAGGGCGCGGGGTGTCTTCCAGCGAGACCAAGGCGCTTTGATCGGGGAAGGGGTTGTTGCGGCAGGAATCTAGTACCACCATCACCGAACGCGTGCGGGCGCTGAGCATCCCCATGACCGAGGACAGCGACACGGTGTTCATCGGCACGTCATGCACCGATCCCGGCGCCATGTCGGTGGGGATCAGATAGTTTCCGTCCCCGATCTGGACCCCGTGCCCGGCGTAGTAGAAGGCGAACTCGGCTCCGAATTCGACCTCGTAGAGCGCCTGGCGCAGAGCTGCCTCGAACCCCTGCTTGGTCAGGTCGCGATGCTCGGCCACGGTGAACCCGGCCTTGCGCAGAAGGTCCGCCACCAGCGCCGCGTCGGCGGCGGCGTTGGGCAGGTCTTCGGCATGGGTGTAGTCGGCATTGCCGATCACCAGCGCATAGCGCTGGGTGCTGGCCTGTTCGAGGTCAATCTCAAGCGCGGGTAGACCCCTCGCGTTGGGATTGCGGACCAGCGTGCGCAGTTTCCCCTGATCGTCCTGCGCCGCCACGGCCTGGGGAAGGACGAGCGACAGGCTCAGGGTCAGAAGCGCACCAAGAAGGGGCGCCGCGGGTCGCATCAGTTCCAGGCACCGGCCCCGGAGCCACCGGCCCCTCCGCCGCCACCGCCCGAGCCTCCGGCGTCACCGCCACCGCCCCCAGTGGCGGTCGGAGTGCTGGCGGCCCGGCGCAGCGGCGCCTGACGGGCGGGCCGGTTGCGGGTGGCATCGACGACGACGCCCCGATTGGCGGCGCGCAGTTCGTCGGCGGAAAGAAAGGCGGTGTTGGTTTGCAGCGCATCCAGCAATGGCAGGCTGACAAAGCCATTGGATGGCGCGCCGATGTCGCGCTGGAAGGTGCGGATCGCGGTTCGCGACCCGGCGGTGATGACCCCATCCGCGGGCTCGCGCAGGTAATTCAGCGTTCGCAGGCGGCCTTCGACCTCGACCCGTTGTTCGATGGACAGGGGCTGGTCGGCGGCGGGCCACCGGACGGCGGTAAAGGCGGCGGATTCGTATCCGGGCGGTGCGCAGGCGGCCAGAACGGCAAGCCCAAGGGCGCCAAGGCCGAAACGAAGCAAAGGTGTAGTCATAACGCTGCTGGTTCCCGACAAAATGATGTTGATAAAAAACTCGTACTAACTGTCAGGGTAACGTTGCGGAAGGAATCTGCCTACCCCCTCTTTGAGAGCGGGCACAGGGGCACGGTTATTTCTGACAATACATCGACGGTAAAAAATAATTACAGGGTACATCAGTCACCTTGGCGCTAGTTCTGTCCCGGCATCATCAGGTCGAGCACGTTCACCTCGGCCCGATCGGCGCGGTATTCGTAAATGTAGGTATGGCCTTCGATCGCTAGAAGGCGCACCGGACCGAAGAAGCGTGCGCCGCTTTCGGGATGCTCGGCCACAAGCCGCGCCATCCGCCGGTGAATGGCGTCGAGGAAGTGCAGAACATCCGGGATTTCGACGGGATCGACGTGATCGATCAGGCGCAGGATTGTCGTGTCGACCTCGGGCGCGAGGAGGATCGTGACGGCTATCGTCGGGCGTTACCGGGTTGTGCGGGCCGAAGCGCGGTCCCGAAGCGCGGCCAAATAGCCGTCGTCGGCGACGATCCCGTTGCCGTTGGCGGTGAGGTTTTTTATTCCGGTATGGCTCCTAATGCTGGGTTGCGTGTGGAAAGTGGAGCCAGAATGGCTTGTTTTGCAAGGAACGGTTGCTTGGCCCTCCCCGGATGTCCGTGTGAACTTCGGTTCCTACGAGCTTGTCATGGACGATCGCACTTGCGCCCCATGGGGCTGGGGGGCGTTATTCGGTGTCGTCATGATGTGGCATGCGGCGGGCTGAGTGTAGTGCGGTGGATCGGGGGCGCAGACCGCGCGCGGGTCACCTGTCGCGCGATCATTCGGCTGGTTGCGCGTTGGTGCCGACCTGCGCCGTATCTGTTGTGCCAACACCTTTGCGCAGAACGACGAACGCAAACAGTGCCATCGACAAAACCGTCAGGACCGAGCCAAGCTTGGCCAACCCTTCGCCTTGTCCCGTGATCGCCAGGACGATCCCCGGTGTGAGCACAAGAAACTTCGCCACTGTCAACAGGTAGTGCACCATCGCCAGGCACGCCGCAGCGGCCCGGGGTGTCAGGGCGTGTTAGGTTCCAAAGATAGACATGACCACGAAGCCGATCAGGTTGAGATAGCCATGCGCGGGCAACAGTATGTGGTCGTGGGTTGCGGACACCTGGATGCCTCAGATCATGCCGCAAAGTGCGAAGACCGCGCGGGTTGAATTAAACCTTGTTGCGATGGATGTCATGTATTTCTCCCTGTCTTGAGGCTGACGCAACCGAAGGTGCGGGTGTTCCTGTTCCCAGGGAAACGAATTAACGGAGAAAAATTCATAGGTAAAATCGTTTGATTTCCCTAATCATATAAGCTTGGCTAATTTATCTAGCTTTGATCTGAACCTGCTCCGGGTGCTGGACGCGCTTCTTCACGACCATTCCACGGTGAAAGCGGCGCAGCGCCGAAATCTCACTCAGCCTGCTGTCTCGGCTGCGCTGGCACGGTTGCGCGACGCATTTGGCGAAGAGTTGTTCTTTCGGCGCGGTCAGGGGTTGCAACCCACCTCTTTCGCGTTGTCGCCGTAGGCCGACGTGCGGGACGTGATGGACCGGATCGGACGCCTGATCCTGGGTCCCGGCGCATTTGATCCTTAGGTAGCGCAGAACCGGTTTCGGATTTCGGGCAGCGACTTCTTTGCCGAAATGCTGCTGCTCCGATTGGCGGTCCATCTGCAGACCGTTACACCCTCGATGCGCGTCCATTTGGTAGACCTTTTCCCCAAAAACTACGTGTACACGCTTGATCGGTGCGAGGTCGATATTGCGCTGATCGCAAGTATGGCTTCCCCTGACGGGACCGACAGCGCGCCTGTTTTCCAGTCGTCGTTTTCCGTGATTGCGCGGGACACACATCCGCGCCTTTCACAGGCCGGATTGGAGACAGGAGACAGGATGCCAATAGACCTTTTTTGCGACCTTGGGAATTTGATGTTCTCTCGCGAGGGCAAGGCCGCGCGAAGGGCGCGGACCTTGTTGCCGGTTCCCTCACGCCAGTGGCGGCGTCGGTCACCGCTCCTTGATCCGCATGCTCCAGGGCGCACCGCCGCCTTGGATGTGAAACAGGCGGTCTATGTGCGGGTATGCGCCGGTACGGTTTCGCGCGTCCTCGTTATGTTCGGTAAAGACGGCAGGACCATGCGTCGCCACTACGGTATTAGGACTCCGTGCGTCATCAGCAGATGTTGATAGACCGCGAACGATCCCTGCTTGCCGGGCTGGTTTTCGATGTACGCGACGAAATCGCCTGCGTCATCGGCCGTCTCCAGTCGCGCGCCCCCCTCGATGGACGGCAGGTTCTGAAGGTTCTCCTTGAACGAAGACGAGGGCTGGATCATCGGGCTGCCCTGTCTCTGACTATGGGGGGCGAAGGTTCCGGGTTCGGCATGGAAGATTATGCCGGGGTGGAATACCAGACCGCCTCACTTTAGCGAAGGCCACGCGGCAAGAGAGGTCGGAGAAAGATTCGATCCTGACGTGTTTCTTAGCATAAGGCGGCTTATCCGGAATCGGACCGACCGGAATTGGGGACATGGCCTGCCGCGCCGCCGGTCCGTTGCGGCCCTTCATGCGCACTAGGGACTGACTCGGGGCGGCGGGCACGGCACCGTCTCCTTTGGTCGCAGGGTGGAGGTGCCAATCGGGTCAACGGACATGAGCGGATTTTCCATCACCAGTCGGGGGTTTTGCGCCGGGGTCGTGGCCGCGACGATTGCGCGACCGGCCTTGGCCAGACCCGAAGCGCTGACCGCGCAGCCTGCGCGGGTTCAACTGGCGCACGCGCGATACGGCGCGGCCGAGGTCTGGTCTTATGACGAGACCTTCCCGGGGCCGTCCCTGCGGTTTCGACAGGGCACGCGCCTGACCCGGCAGCTGGTCAACAGGCTTGACTTTGCGACCAGCGTGCACGGCACGGCATCCGCATCGACAATGCCATGGACGGTGTCGCGGGGTTGACACAAGACGACGCGCCGCCGGGGGCACCTTCGACTATGACCGCGCGCTGCCCGATACGGGCACCTATTGGTATCACGCCCACACCAATTCAATTGAACAGGTGGCGCGCGGCCTGTCCGGCGCGCTGATCGTGGACCAACCCGACTCTCCGGACGTGAACCGCGACGAGGTCCTGGTGCTGGACGACTGGTTGCTGGACTTGGAGACTGGTGGGCTTGTGGAACCGTTCACCCTTCCGAAGGCGATGAGCCATGGCGGGCGCACCGGCAACCTGGTTGGCGTAAACGGGCGCTTTGATTTCAGCCTGACGGCGCAAAAGGGCGAACGGCTGCGCCTGCGCCTGAACAATGCGGCGAACGCGCGATTTTTTTCGCTGCGGTTGCAGGCGATGGCTGGCTGGATGGTGGCGCTGGACGGAACGCCGTTGGACGCGCCCGCCGTAGTGGCGGAGGAGATCACTGTTGCCCCTGCGCAGTGCGTCGATCTGATTGTCGACATAACCACGGATAAAGGCGCCCACGCGGAGCAGCTGACGTAGATGCAGTATGACAGTTGGCAGGCGTTGGTCGAGGTTGCCGTTGTGGGGCAATCTGCCCGCACGAAATGGCCCGCCCCTTCCCCGCAACCCGGGCATGGACCTGCCCGACCTGTCGCAGACACGCAGTCTTGAGATGGTGATGGAAGGCGGTGCGATGGCCGACATGGACAGCGCGGTCTTCAATGGCGAACGAATGGGCTTTCGCGCGCTGATCGATCGCGGTCAGTTCTGGGCGCTCTCCGGTCAGGCCGGTCGGTCGGACACGCCGTTTGCCAGCCTGTCGCGAGGCGAGGCGGTGCGGATTAGGTTGGTCAACCGGACGGCCTTTGCGCATGGGATGCATCTGCATGGCAGGCATTTCCGCGAACTGCCGGCCGATGGCAGCCTTGGCCCGATGCGCGACACGATCTTCAGCCTGCCGGATGTTCCGCAAGAGATAGCCTTTACCGCCGACAATCCCGGCAAATGGCTGCTGCACTGTCACATGCTGGCCCATGCCGCCGGCGGGATGACCACCTGGGTCGATGTCGCCTGGGGGCGACACGACGGGACAGCCGGCCCCGAAGCTTCAGCGGCTAAGGACGCCCGCGTCAAAGCCGCCGTTGCGCCAGCGGGTCAGCGCGACGGTGAAGTTCGGCCCCGGCAGTCCGTCCACCGTGCTGGTATAATAGCCTGCGGCGGCCAGCCGTAGCTGGACCTGCGCGATGGTGTCCCGCGACCATTCGCCGGTGCGTTCGGTCAGGTGTGTAAGGATCGCGCCGCTGTCTTCGGCCACGCCCCGCAACAGCTCGATCGCGGCCTCTTCCGGGTTGCGGTCGACGCCCCGGCCTTCGTCAAGAAGGATCGCGGCAGCGCGGTAGCCTTCGTGTTCGCCGTCGCGCGCCGCACGGCGGAAGTAATCCAGTGCCTCGGACGGATCGCCCACCCTGCCCTCTTGCGCCAGAACGCCCAAGTTGAAGGTTGCCTTGGCGGACCCGTCCCGCGCCGCGCGCCGCAACAGCGCGACCGCGCGGTCGGTGTCCTGCGGCAGAAGCGTGCCTTCGAAGAGCGTGATGGCGAGGTTGATCATGGCGTCGTGGCTGCCGGCGTTAGCCGCGGCTTCATAAAGCGCGAGCGCGCCGGGGATGTCCTGCGTCATGCCGGTGCCGTTTTCCATCAGTTGCGCAAGGCTGACCATTGCGCGCAGATCGCCCGCCCCGGCGGCGGTCTGATAGAGCGAGATCGCGCGGGCAAGATCGCCCGAAGACGCCGTCGCCCGCGCCAGAAGCGCCACGTAATGCGGCAGATCGGGTGATTGCGTGACCGCCGCCGAACAGGCACGGATCGCCGACACGGCGTTGTCCTGCAACCGGGCAAAGGGCACGCCCGCATTGCCTGCGGTGGCGTCGCGCGGGTGGGTCGCCAGCCGTTCGCACAGCGCCCCGGGCGAGGCATCGGACAGGGGCGGGATCAGCGCGATCAGTCGCGCGGCCTCGGTCGCATGAGTGCCTTCAGGGTAGCGTTCGACGTAGTATTCCAGCAGGGGCCGCAGGCGGCTGCGCCGGGCCAGTTGCCAGAGCTGTTCTTCCTCTTCGCCGGGATCGGTCGGCGTCAGCGACCGCGTCGCGGTGCCGGTTTCGAGCGAGGCCAGCGCTTCGCCGACATGGGATCCTTGCGGGTAGGTATCGACATAAAGCTTCAAAAGCACCGGGTCCTTCACGCTGGTGGCGACCTGATAGAGCAGGGTTTCCTGCGACACAGTTTCGGCGCTTGTGTCGAACACGAACTGTCGGGTCAGGGACAGGTTTTCGTAAGGAATCTGCTTGCCACCGGTGGCCGCCATCACGTCGCGCCGGACCGAGATCAGGAGGTCCGAGATGTTCTGCCCCGGTGTATAGAGGTGGTGCAGCAGCGCTTCGGTGAAAAAGCTGTTCCGCCCGGTGCCGTCATAGGCAACGTTGTCTGGCTGGGTGGCGTAGGAAAACAGGAAATCGGCCTCGTTTCCGATCCGGGCCAGGCCGCTGCCCACGGCGGGGTCGTCTTGCAGGACGGCGCCGAAGGGATTGTCGCGGCAGGCATCAAGAAAGACCAGCTTGATCCCCTTGGCGGCATTCATCGCCTGCAGGATCGCCTGCACCGGGACGGTCTGATCGGAGACGTCCGCGGCGCGGGCAATGGCGGCATCGGTGGGCAAGAGATAGTTGCGCCCGTCCACCTGGAACCCGTGCCCGGCATAATAGAACAGCGCGACATCGGCACCAGCCACGGCTTCAGTGAACTGGTCGGCGGCCTGTAGCATCCGGGCGCGGCTGAGGTTGCGGCCGAAATAGACCTTGAACCCCAACCCTTCGAGCGCAACCGAGATGTCGAGCGCGTCGTTCTGCGGGTTCTTCAGCGACCCGACCGATGCGTAGTCGGAATTGCCGATGACCAGCGCGACGCGGTCCTGGGCCAGCCCGACCCCGGCCATGCCCAGAAGTATCCCGGCGACGAGGATCAGACGCAGAAAGGCCCGCATGGATCAGAGCCCGACCGCGCGCGACAATTCGATGCCGACGCTGTCGACCGCCGCGGCGACGCGGGTGATGGTCTGGGTCTGGACGCTGGCCAGTTCCGGATCGTCGGCCCGCACAAAGCTGATCGCCTTACGGATCTCGGTCGAAGCAGTTTCCATCGCGCCGCGGGCTTCGTTGATCGCGTCGCGGCGTATCGCCGCCCGTTCGGCCGCGGTGGTGGCACCCGCCAGCCGCTGCGTGGCCCGCGCGCGCGAGGCGTCGATGCTACGCCGCGCGTCCTGAACGATCCGGGCCACGTTCTCCATCCCAGGCGGCAGGTCGGTGGCGATCTCGTCCAGCTTGTTGGCGAAATCATTGAGCGCGTCCGAGAGGCAGGCAAGGTAGCGCGTCACGTCGGCATCGCTTTGCGAACAGGCGGTGGCGGCGATTTCCAGCGTGCCGGCGATGTCGTTGACCGTGCCGAGCGTGCGTTCGGCATCTCGCAGGGCGGGCGATACGGCGACAAGGGTTGTGCCCCCCGCCGCTCCCGCGCCGATCCCCGACGGTGGAACCGTGCCCGGCTGGCCCAGCGTCAGCTGGATCGTGTCGGTCGGGTTGGGCAGGTCGAAGCCGATGCTGATCGGCGGGCGCGGGATGAAATCCTGTGCCCCTTCGCCAACGGTCATGAGCCCCGGCTGATAGGTGATGTCATAGTTTTCCAATCCCGTGCCGACCGCATCAGCGATGTCGATCGGATAGGGGCTGTTTGCCACCAGCGCAGACCGTGGCGCGCCAAGCGAGGACAGCGTTGCGCTGTCAACCGCATCGCCGGGCACGGCCAGGTCCGAGGTCGTGAACTCGGTCCCGTCGAAGGTGAAGAGGTCGCCGAAGGGTTTGGTCTGGTCATTGGCGCGGATGGTCAGGGGCGCGCGGTCGACAAACAGCGTTCCGGCGTCGTAGCTGATGTCGTAGTTCGACAGGCCCGTTCCCGAGGCCGCATCTGGCGTGATGAGGTAAGTCCCATCACCCACCGGCGACGAGCCCGCGGCGCCACTGCTGGTCAGAACGACGCTGTCGACGCTGTCGTCTAACAGAAGCCCGTTAGTCGTGAATTCCGTCCCCGCGAAGGTGAGGGTATCGCCGTAGGTCTTGGTCCGGTCGTTGGCGGTAATGGTCAGGGTGGATGGCAGGACCGTCAGTTCAGCCGGGTTGTAGGTGATGGTGTAGTTTTCCAGCCCGGTCCCATCGGCAAAATCGCCGGTGATCGCGTAAGGATTGCCTGCCACCGGGGCGGACCCTGCAGCACCGTCGCTGTCGACGCGCACATCGGTCACGGTGTCGTCAAAAAGCAGGCCGGTGACGGTATAGTCAACGAACTCCCCGCCCACGAAGAGCAGGGTATCGCCATAGACCTTACTGCGGTCGGACATGTCGATGGACAGGGGCGCAGGATCGACCGTCAGGGTGCCGTCGATCAGGGTCAGTTCGTAGTTGTCGAGGCCAAAGCCCACAGGCGCGGAGGGTGTGATCGCGTAGGGGCTGTCGCCCACGTTGGCGATGGCGAATGCGCCGTCGCTGGTCAGCGTGACGGTGTCGACCCCGTCTTCGAAGAGGAAGCCCGAGGTGGTGAAGGCCGTCGCGCCGAGGTCGATTGTGGTGCCGTAGGTCTTGGACTGGTCGAGCGCGGTCAGCGTGGCCGGGGCCGGATCAACGGTCAGGCCACCGGGATCATAGGTGATGGCGTAGTTCGACAGACCGGTGCCGACGGCGGCTGAAGGCTCGATCAGATAGGGACCACCCGGAACCGAGGCATCGACAAACGCGCCGTCGCTGGTCAGGGTGACACTGGTCAGGGTGTCCGCGAAATAAAGGGGCGTGTTCGTGAACTCGGTCCCGGCGAAGGTAACTTCTTCGCCGTAGGTCTTGGTTGCGTCGTTTGCCGTGATGACCAGCGGCGCGGGCGTGATTTCATAACCCGCGGGCAGATCGACCACGCGGTAGCTCAGGCCCAGCGTGCTGTCCAGCGCCGTGGTCGCCAGCGTGAATTGCCCAGTGCCGACATTTTCGTCGGGGAAGACGAGGTTGGTGAAGACCGGGCTGGTGTCGAGCGTATCGCCTGAGGGCGAGAAGACATAGACAGCCGGCCCGCCGGCGATGCTTCCGGTGGTCGCGGCGGTGGGAGTCGTTCCGTATTGCAGGGTCACCGGATCGGGGCGCGCAAAGAGCACCTGGTCGATGGTGTAGATCGCGGGATAGAACCCGGCCTCACCCGGGGCCCAGACAGCAGCGAAATCCCAGTTGGTGGTATCGGCCCGCGCGATGAAGGCGGCGGTGTTTTCGAAATCCGTCGTGTTCAGCGGCGTGCCATAGCCCGCCCGCGTGCCAGGCACCTGCCCCGACGTGTCAAGATCCCAGAAGGACTGTGTGACCGACGTGGTGGGGTCGAAGGTGACGTCGTCCCCGAAACTGTTCAAGCCGATCAGCCCGCCGGTGGCCGCAAAGCCGCCGGTGGCTCTGACCGCGCCGCTGGCGTGGACGTTGGCGATTGTCCCGTCGACGGTAAATCCCGCGAACCCGCCGACCCGCTGGTTCTGGTCGCTTGCCGAGGTCACCAGACCAAGTGCGTAGCTGTCTAAAATATCGCCGGCTTCGTTTGCGCCGGTATGGCCACCGACATTGACCGGTACGCCCGGCGCGTTCACCGTCACAGTGGCATAAGACGCGGTCCGGCCGATGGTCGCGGGGCTTTCGACAAAATCGTTGACCCCTGCAAAGCCGCCGATTCCAGCGGCGGGAGATCCGGTAACTATCGGGTCGGCGGTTTGGAAAACCACGTTTCCACCGCTGACGGAATCGGTGACCGCGCCGCCGTTTTCGCCGATGAAGCCACCGACATTGGCGTTCTGCGTCGATGTGACCTGAACCTGTCCGGTCGCGTTCGAGGCGGTCGCGACCCCGGTATCCCAGTTGACGCCAATCACGCCGCCGATGCCGGACACCGTCTGCTGGGTCGAGGCTTGGATCGACGCCGTGACGCTGGAAGCTGTCTCGCTGTCGCTGATCGTGCCGCCGTTGGTGCCGACAAGACCGCCCGTGGCGGTCCGGTCGTTGGTCAAGACATCGACCGTCCCAAGCGCTCCCGAATCGGAGACCGTCCCCAGGTTCAAGCCGACCACCCCCCCGGCAGAAAGCCCCCGGTCAAGCGCGAAGCCCGAAAGATCGCCACCGAAGGCGCTGCCGGTCACGGTCCCCTCGTTGCGCCCGATCAGGCCACCAGCCACGCCGCCCCAGATGATCGGAGTATCCCCCAGCAGAAGCTGACCCGCCTGCCCCTGCACCGACCCGATCAGTTCGACGGTTGACACGGTGCCCGCGTTCGACGCGGCCAGACCGCCGACATTCCCGCCCGAGACATCGGTGTTCGACAGGTTGAGATTGGACACCGACCCGCCCGCATCGATGGCCAGGAACAGGCCGGCATCATCCGTGTCCTGATCCGTGTAGAGACCGTCGATCGTGTTGCCCCGCCCGTCGAGCGAGCCGGAGAACCCGGCGATGGCCTCCTCGCCGATCGGGTTGAAGCCGCCGAAACCTTCGCCGAAATCGTCCCAGAATTCGGTTCCGGTCGCGTCGATACGTCCGCCGAGGGCGAAATGGTTGGACAGAAGGTTTCGGGAATCGACGCCCTGCAACCCGTACACATCGGCAAGGATATGGGGATCGGCGAGCGTCCCGGTGCCGCCGGACACACGCAGGAAGCTCGCCTGGTCCGAACGTAAGGCGAAATCGGTGGCCGAAAAGACCGGAAGTGTGGTCAGGAAGGCCTGCGTTTGCGGGTTCTGCACCCAGTCGCCACGGTTCAGGCGGAATCGGTCCACGGCAACCGTGCCGGTGTCGAGAGTGGTGATCGTGCCACCGGCGTCCAGCGTCAGCCCGCCGATCGGCGCCGTGATCGCGGCCTGAATGTCGATGTCGTTGAAGGCCTGCAGCGTCAGGCTGCTGGTCGACGACCAACTGACCGGGTCGACGACGATGATGTCCCCGGCCTCGGTCCCGGCCACGCTGTCATTTTCGGTGCGCACCGTGATGCTGGTGGTGGCGAGGTTGGTCTCGAGCGTTGCGACGTTCAGGTTCGAGGGGGAACTGAACGGATCGAAGCTGGTGCCGATCAGGAACACGTTGCTGTCTGCGGCGTTGCTGATCGTCACGTCATAAGGGTCGAGCAGCAGCGACCCGTTGGTGCCCAGGGGCGCAGAGGTGTCGACGATCCCGGAAAAAGCGAGACGCGCCTTGCTCGACACTTCGACAAAGCCGCCATCGCCGCCCTCGGTGCCGCCCTGCGCTTCGATCTGGCCACCATAGGCGTTGCCCAGATCGGACCACAACACCACGCGACCGCCATCGCCGAAGTTGAGCGCATTGGCGGTGATGAGCGTGCCGCTGTCGCCGGTGACGAATTCGGCATGCGGCAGCGTCCCTTGGCCATGGAAATCGCCGCCAATACGGATCAGGCCGCCGCCGCCGTCGCCGCTGGCGTCGATCTGCGCGCCTTCAAGGGCGATGCGCGCGCCGGTGATGTCGATTGCTCCACCGGTTGGCCGTGTCTGCGGGCGGAGCGAGCTTTCGACTGTGACGCTGGGCGCGACGATGCGCGGCTTGACGGAGCGGGTTCTGACCTTGCCAGTCACCTTGACGGTGCCACCGCCGCCGCCCAGCACGATCGCGCCGTTCCGGACCGAAACCGACCGCGCCTCGGCCACGCCGGACAGGTTGATCGCGTTGCGCGCGGCGTTGCGGGCGGTGGCGGCCTTGATCTCGATCCGGCCCCCATTGGCGCTGAGCTTGCCCGAGTTCTTGATCAGTGCGCTGTCGTCCCCGTCATCGTCGGACGGCAGGGCCACCTGCAGGAACCCGTCGCCGGACAGATCGAGCGTCACGCGTTCGCCCGCCGCCAGCCCGATCCGGCCCAGCGGCACGGTGATGGTGCCGGCGTTATCCACGCGCCCGCCCAGAAGCGCGGCATAGCCGCCCTGCCCTACGGTGACGGTGCCCCGGTTGGTCACGCTCGCCGAAGCGCCGTTGCCGCCAAAGGTCAGGCGGCCTTCGTTGAAATCCTGGTCCGAGATGTCGAGCGTCGAGGCAACAAAGCCACCCCCAGTTTCGACCACGCCGTCGCGGCCTATGAGGATGCCGTTGGGGTTGACCACATGCACCTGCCCGACGGCGGTCAGGCGGCCATGGATGCGGCTGTCGGTGTCTCCGGTCACGCGGTTCAGGATCGCGCTGTCCCGCGACGGCTGGCGGATGTCGACGGACGCGCCCGCGCCGATGTTGAAGCTTTGCCAGTTGACCACCGCCCGGTCGGACCCCTGGGTGATGGTCATGGTTGATGCATCGGGCGTGGCGATGGCCACGTTGCCCGAGGCAACGCTACCGCCGGTGGGCAGCGGATCGGCCCAAGCGAGGCAGGGCACCGCAACGATGACGGTGCTGGCGTAAAGCGCGGCTCTCAGGCGTCGGGTGCGCTCAGAACCGGAAATTGCCCGAAATGCTGAAGCGTGTGTCGTCCGGGCCATCGTCCCGTTCCCCCTTGCCAAATTCTATTCTCAATGCATTGGACCGGTAACGTGAGCCGGTCTGTGAAATCAGGTCGACCCCCAGGCCATAGGCGCGGGCGGATTCGTGCGAGGCCTCGACAGCCGTGGGTTCTTCGATGCTGACCGCCCCGGCTCCGGCAAAGAGGTAGGGGCTGACCACCATCGGCAGGCCTTGCAGCTCGACGCGCGTCGGATGCGACAGCTCGGTCCTAAGGACCCAGCCGCTGTCGCCGCGCAGGCTGCCGCCATCGAATGCCGACAATTCGCCGGGACCGGCGATGCTGAACTGTTCCGAGGTCAGAAGCGGATCGCCGAAGGATGTCTGGAAGCGGCCCGTGACGCTGAGCGCGAACCGCTCGCCCAATGCGCGCTGATGGGACACCGACCCGGCGAGCTTGGTAAAGACCGCATCCGCCCCGTCGCGCGACAGGGGCGTGTCGCCCGCCGCGTCGGCGGCGGTGCGCGCGCCAAAGGCGTCGATCCCGCGCGACAGGATCACACCGGCCTCGGACACCCCGCCATCGGCATAGGTGTGGCTAAGGTTCACGCCCGCGCGCAGGACGGTCAGCCTGTCTTCGAAGACGGTGATGTCGCCCGTGGTCAATTTCTGCCGGTCGAGTGACCGGTCCAGTACGAACTGGGTCGTCAGGTTGGTCTGGCGTGACCGGATCCACGGGTAGATCGCGCGCAGCGACTGGCGGTCGAAATCGGATCGCGTGGGCGCCTCGTCGGTGTCGAGCGTCGTGTCGCTGGCGGTGAGTTCGAGGTTCAGCGCAAAGCCAGAGGGACCGATGGGCACAACCGCGCCCGCGGCCAGAATCCGGTAGTTTGGATCGCCCGACAGGATTTCGCCCGGCGAAGCGGCCAGACGGCCATAGATGGTTTCGCCAAACTTGAAGGGGCTGTTCAGTTCGACCCCGGCGTTCAGCACGAAGGCGCCTAGATCGTCGGGGGCGAAGTTGTCGAAGCCGACAAAGCCCGTCACCTTGCGGAATTGGGGATCAAGTGCGATGACCGTGCCGCCCGGGCGCTGGCCTGCGGCAAGCGCCGATCCCAGCGCTACGCCGGACACGTCGCCTGCCAGCAGCAGCTGGCGTTCCAGTTCGGACAGGCTCACGCCCCTGCGGTTCACCAGCGGTCCGGTCAGCGCTTTGATCCGCGCGCGGATCTCGGGCGGAGTGTTGGTGATGTCGACCGCTTCAACAAAGCCGTCGACGACGGTGACCCTCAGCCGTCCGCCATCGCGCAGGGTCTGCTGCGGCAGCACCACCCGCGCCAGCACGAACCCGGCCTCGGCATAGGCGGCTTCCAGAGCGGCGGTGGCCTCGAACAGGTCCGACACTGGGACGCGCCCGCGCGTCAGCCGTGCCTCGAGCGCGGCGTTGGCGTCGGCCATCTGGGGGAATCCGCCCTCCAGCGTGACGCCCGACAGGGTGATGCCGATCTGTTCCGATCCCGGGGGCGCCTGCGTTCCGGCCTGCCCGGTGAACACGACCGAGCCCGAGAGGTTGCGCAAGGGCGGCTGGAATGTTTCGGGCGTGACCTCGCTGGCCGACTGCGCGAAGGCGGCGCCCGGTCCCAGCGCGAGGATCGTCGCCAAAACGGCCAGTGCGCGTTTCCAGAATGTCGCGCGGCCAGACGCCGCGACCGTTGTGTCGGTCATGCCGAAGTCACCCCAAATCAATTCTGAAAAATAAGAACCCGAGACCAGATTAACCATCACCGGGATAGAGTCTAAGACTTTCTTGCAAATACGCTTTGCGCCGCTCAGGGGGCGGGGCGGCGCGGTTTTCAGCTGAGCGCCTGGAACTCTACCCTGCGGTTTTCATCGGCGCGCGGATCAGCGGTGTTGTAGGGGAACCGTTCGCCCATGCCGATGGTCTGCAACCGGCTGGCGGCGACGCCGCAGTCCTCGACCAGATAGCGCGCGACCTCCTTGGCCCTGAGCACTGAGAGACGTTCGTTGTATTCGGCAGACCCGGACGTGTCGGTGTGGCCGACGATGCGGAAGAGGTTGATGTCGCTTTGCTTGAGAACGGCGCACATCTTGTCGAGCTTGGGCTTTTCGCTGTCGGCGAGCGCCGCGCTGTCAAAGCCGAACGTGATCTGCAGGTTGACCTGCAATTCCGGCGCCAGCTGGCCGAAGACCAGCGGCTGGTTGGGATCGGCGGCGGCCTGAATGGGCTCGTCCGGATCGGTCGCGGTCCCGTTGCCCTGCGCTGATACGGCAACGCTGTCGGACGGTGCGGCCGATTCAGCATCGACGTCTTCGACCGTGACCAGCTTCAGGCCACGGGTCTCGCCCAGGCCGCTGGTCTCGGCCTCGTTGAAGACCTGTTTCTGCTTTTCCAGCCGTTCGAGGATTTCCTCAACTGACAGGTCGTTCTGCGCAACGGCAGGGGCGGCCGCCACCAGAGCGGCACAGACAAGAGAGAGATTTGTTCTGAAACGCATTGGATCACCTGAGGAAAAAATGGTTTTGTCAGTAACTGACGCTAGGCTATCCTCCTTCTAGTTTCAATTCAGCCCTTTTTCAGAGCCCTGTAAAATGCTCATTCCGCCCCGATTAGGCATATGGAGGCCCGAACGGCTCTGATGACGGCCCCATCGACTCGAATTCCTCCGATCTGGCCCGCTGCCCTGCCGCCGGTGTTTCATGGCTCCGGGCTGACACATGCGGGAAGGGTGCGCGAACGCAACGAGGATTCGATTCTGACCGATCCCGAGGGTGTGCTGTGGGCCGTGGCCGATGGCATGGGCGGCTACGGGCATGGCGACGTGGCGTCCGACATCGTGATCGAACGGCTGTCCACGCTGGCCGACAACGCGCTGGCAGCACCCGGCCTGCGGACGCGTCTGCTGGAGGCCAATCAGGCGATCATCGCCAAGTCCGCCGAGCCGGGCATGAACCAGATGGGGTCCACTGTTGTCGCCGTGATGATCCAGAACTCGACCGCGACCATCGCCTGGGTGGGCGACTGCCGGGCGTATTTGTGGCGCCGCGGCGCGCTGCGGCTGCTGACCCGCGATCACACCGTGGTGCAGGAAATGGTCGACGAGGGGCTGCTGCGTGACGACGCGCGCGAAAGCCATCCGGAAAGTCATGTGGTCACCCGCGCCGTGGGGTTCGAGCTAGATCTGGAAGTTGACGTGGTGTCGGCTCCGCTTGTGGCCGGCGACCGGATGGTACTGTGTTCCGACGGGCTGACCGCCTGCCTAGGCGATCAGGACATCGCGCGACAGGTCGGGACGGCGCCGGACACCGACGCCTTGTGCAAATCGCTGGTGACCAAGGCGCTGGAACGGGGCGCGCCGGACAATGTGTCGGTCGTCTGCATCTTCGCCACTGAGGCGCCGGCATGAGACAGGGCACGCTGATCGGTCCCATCATCATTACCATCGGGCTGGTCGTGGCGGCGATTTCCTTTGCCGTGGTCGGCGCGCTGCTGGAAACCGCCGATGGCAGCGCCGAATTGCGCCTGATCCGGACCGAGGACCAGATGACTGCCCTGCGGTCCGAGATCGAGACCCTGCGCACCGAATTGCGCGATGCGCAGGTCGAGATCGACCGCCTGTCCGAGGGTCTGGCCCTGCAAGCGTCGCAGCCGCGCTTTGCGCCACCCAGCCAGCCGGTTCCCGATGTCACCATCACCGCGCCCGAGGTCACCGGCAGTGACGATGCCGAGGAACATGGCGGCGTCGAGGCGATGACCGAAGTTATGCAACTGGCAAAGGCGCGTTTCAACAAGGGTGTTACCCAGCCGCGCAACCGCATCATGCTTGAGGTGCTGGGGCATCCGCGCGACAGCTATTCCACCAACTGCCAAGCGGTCACCCAGCCCCGGCTGAAGGCGTTGATGGAGACCCGGCAGGTCGGCCCGATCCGGGTGACGATGGTCAAGCCCGCTCTGGAAAGCCTGGAACGGATCGTGGCCAAGCTGAAGGTGACCGAGCCCGACATCCACGACGCGCTTGGCACCGCGGGCGCGCTGTGTGCGCGGCTGATCCGGGGATCGCGCAGTTCGGTTTCCAACCATTCCTGGGGCACGGCGATCGACGTCAAGCTGCAGGGCAAGCTGGACGGTTTCGGCGATGGCGGCACGCAGTTCGGGCTGCTGTTGCTGGCGGAATTGTTCAACGAGGAAGGCTGGTACTGGGGCGCGACCTACAATCGCGAAGATTCGATGCATTTCGAGGTGGGAGTCGAGACCCTGCGGAAATGGCAGGCCGAAGGCAAGCTCTGAGCGATGGCCCGACCCTCTGCCACTCCGTTCGATCTGGCCGCGGCCCCCCTGCTTGCGCTGATCGACGACCTTGACCTGCGCGCCCGCGACGGCGAACGCCGCATTCTGTCCGAGGCCGAAACCCTGTTGGGCCGGTTCGAGGCCGACCTGACCCGCGCCCGCGTGGCCAAGCCCGCAATCAAACCCGCACGCTACGGTCTGGCGGTGCTGCTGGACCAGCGCGCGCGGCAGACGACCGGCATCGCGCTGTCGACATGGTCGGTTCTGGCGCGGCGGCAATTGTTCGAGGGGCGCGACATGTCCCTGCCCCGCATCCGCGACTTTCGCGACACCGCCGCCGGACAGGGCGAATCCTTTGCCGATCTTGCGGCCTTTCTGACCGATCTGATCGAACGAGCCGAGGCAGGCCGTCATGCGCACCGGCGGAGCGCCAGCGGGGGCTGGGGCTGGAAGATTGCCGGGTTCTTCATAGCCCTGATCGTTGCGCTGGCCGGGTATGCCGGTTTTCTGGAATACCGGTTTCACCAGCGCCTGACCGCGACGTTCGAGGCCGAGGCGCTGACCATAGGGCTGGACCGCCCGCAGCGCGGGGCGGACCTTGTGCGCAGGCTCGATGCCATGTCCGCCGCCGTTGGCCGGGTGTCCGACACCGCCGCCCGCGCGCCGTTAAAACGCAGCCTACGTCTGCCGGTTTATGACAGCGAAACCCGCGCCCGCGCCACCTATGCCGAGGCCGTTCAGCGTCTGGTGCCGGGGGCCATCGCCGAAGGTATCGAAACGGTGCTGGCAACCGAAGGCGAAGGACTGGTGCTGTATGACGCCTTGCGTGCCTGGTCGGTTCTGACCGGCGACGCGGAATGGTCACCGGGGTATCTGGCGGGCTGGCTGGAAGACAACGGCGCGCGCGTCAACCTTGCTGGGCTAAGCGCGCGCGTGGAGCCGCTGACCGGTCCGGCCAGCGATATCACGGCAAAGGATGCGGAACTGATGAAGCAGGCCCGCGCCTTTGCCGCTGAAGTGCCGGAACCCGCGCGGGCGTGGCTGGAGCTATTGCGCGCCGACGACATGCGCGCCCTGCCCGCCTGGCGCCCCGCCAGTGCTGTGCCGGGTGTGGAACGCGTGCTCTTGCGGCGCTCGGGGGCGCCGGTCGAGGACCCACTGCCGGGGCTGTTCACGCAAGAGGGCTGGACCTTCGCGCGTAACTACGGCGTCGGCATCGCCGTGCAGAAGGCACGCGACATCGCGCCGGTGGTGGTGGGCCAGCCGTTGCCGTCCGAGAACCGGTCGCCCGACCTTCTGATGGACCGGCTGCATGCGGAAACCATCGCCACCTGGAAGGAATGGTTGGCCGATCTGCGGGTCCGGCCCTTTGCGCAGCGCGAAACTGCGATCGTGGTCTCGGGTCTTCTGGCACAGCCGGAAAACCCGCTGACCGACCTGTTGCGCGCCGTCTGGGAGCAGGTCGGCGGTCGCGACCGGCAGCGCAGCCACGAACAGCAGTTGCGGCTGGCGCGCGAATTCGGCGCAATGATCCAGTATGTCGAACAGGGCCGCATGGCCGAGATCGCTCGGCTATTTTCGTCTCTCAACGTGGCGCTTGGGGCGATCGACATCAACCAGCGCCGGGGCACCGAACGGCTGATGAGCATTCAGGACAAGGCCCGTTCCATCGCGGCGCTGAAAAGCGCGCCCCGGATCGTGGTCCAAATTGCCGAGGACACGCTGGCCCAGTCAGGCACGCCGCAGGCCAGCGTCGTCGAGGGCGGCAACCCGCTGACGCGGCAATGGCAGCAGGAAATTTTCCCCACCTGCCAGCAGGCCGTGCAAGGCAACTACCCCTTCGCCGACGGCCCCGATGCCGCATTCGCCGAGGTCGCGGCGCTGTTTGGTCCGCAGGGGCGGTTGAGCATCTTCCTGCGTCAAAGCGCGCTGCCTTTCCTGGAAACCGATGAAAGCCCCTGGCGCTGGAAACCCGAGGCCCGGTTCGAAGGCCTGAACCCGGAAAGCGCGCTGTTCTTTGAACGCGCGGCGCAGATTTCCGAGGGACTTTTCGGCGCGTCGGGCACGCTGGATCATCACCTGCAGCTGGCTGCGCTGGCCGAACGTGGGCAGACCCTGTTCGCCATTGGCGGCGCGGCCCAGCCGGTGCGCGCCACCGGTGCGCCTGCCGCCCTGTCCTGGCCGGGACCGCAACCCGATGCCGGGATCGAGGTCAGTTTCCGCGATGGTTCAGACGCGGGCCGCATCCTGCAGCCGGGTCCGTGGGGGTTGCTGCGGTTGATGGACACGCTGCGTCTGCGTCTGCGCGACGATGGCGCGCGCGTGCTGCTGGATCTGCGCAGCGACACCGGCCGCGTGTTTCTGGAAATGGCCTTCGACGGCACGCTGAACCCGGTCTCAGTCCTGGCCGCGATGAAGGGGCTTGATTGTCCACCAAACCTGTGACGCACCGCGCTTCCCCCACCGGGAAATTTGACCCTATACTGAGGTGCGTATTGTTTCTCTGATTTTCTATTCCGCTCTGAAAAAGGAGCTTTGACATGTCTGAAGGCCGTCTTGCCGAGCTGACCACCCCCCTGACCACCTCCAAGGGCGATCAAACGCTCTTTTTCATCGCGCTGGAAGGCTTTGACCAGATCAGCCGCTGTTTTCAATACGAGGTCGACGCCAGCAGCGAAGACCCCGAAATCGACCCGCTCGACCTTCTGGGTCAGGAGGTCACGGTCAAGGTCTGGAGCGACCAAGACAACCTCGACCAGACCCGGTATTTCCACGGCGTGGTCGATCAGTTCCGCTTCCTCGGATATGACGATGACGAGCTTTACCGCTACCGCCTGACCCTGCGCCCTCGGCTTTGGCAGCTGAGCAAGACCACCGACAACCGGATCTTTCAGGAAATGTCGGCCCGTGAGATCGTCACGGAAGTTCTGAACCAGCATGGCGTGACCGACCACGAATGGCGGGGGAGAAGCACTCTGCCACCCCGCGACTATTGCGTGCAATACGGGGAAACCGATCTGGATTTTGTACAACGTCTGCTCGAACACGAGGGGGTGTTCTACTACTTCGCCTTCGAGGACGGCAAACACACGCTGGTTCTGACCGACAATTTCGCCACCCTGCCGACAGCGGAATACTGCGAGGACATGCGGTACTCAGCCGGTGCGAAGTTTGTCCGGTCCGGACCCGGTATGGTGGGCAGCTTTCGGCGGCTCGACACGATCACATCCGGCGCGCACACCCTGACGGATTACGATTTTACCAAACCGTCGGCCGATCTGATGACCCGTGGCAACAAACCGCGGGCGCATGGCAAAAAACGGCGGGCGCATCGCGATGACAAAGCCAAACGCTATTCCTATCCCGGAAACTATGTCGACCACGGCCGCGGTCAGGATCTGGCCAATATCCGCATTGATGAAAACATCAGTTACGGGGCGCAGATCGAGGCGCACGCGACGTCCAGCATGGTGGCCTCGGGGTACCGTTTTCATTTGAGCGGCTACTACCGCGATGCCGACAACACACTCTATGCGGTCGAACGCACCGATTACGTCATCTGGGACGGGTTCTATCGCGCGCGGCACTTCGCCCGCCTGGAGAATGACGGGCCCTATGATGACGGGCCGGGCGTCGAGGATGCCGGCTGCCGGGTGCATTTCAACCTGATCCCCAAAACGGTGCCGTTCCGGCCCGCGCGGATCACGCCCAAGCCGGTGATGAAAGGGCCCCAGACCGCCGTCGTCTGCGGCCCCGCCGGCGAAGAGATCTTTACCGACGAATACAGCCGCGTGAAGGTCCAGTTCCACTGGGACCGGCAGGGCGACCGTGACGAGCACACGTCCTGCTTCGTCCGTGTCAGTTCCGTCTGGGCCGGGTCCGGTTGGGGGTTCATCCAGATCCCGCGCATCGGGCAGGAGGTGATCGTCGATTTCCTCGAAGGCGATCCCGACCAGCCGATCATCACCGGACGGGTCTACAACGCCGAACAGATGCCCCCCTACGGCCTGCCGGGGAATGCCACGCAATCGGGGTGGAAGTCGAATTCGTCCCCCGGTGGCGGCGGATGGAACGAACTGATGTTCGAGGACAAGACGGGCGAGGAACTGGTCTATTTCCAGGCCCAGAAAGACCATGACGAGCTAATCAAGAACAACGAGACCCGCAATATCGGCAACGACTGGATCGAGGATGTGGGCCACGACGCCACCCAATCGGTCGGCAACAACCGGACCGAAAGCGTGGGCAACGACAAATCCACCCGTGTCACCCGGAACCGCACTGTGGCCATCGGCAATAACGACACCGAAAGCGTGGGCAACAACCGGTCTCTGACGGTCGGGTCGGACGAGACGATCAACATCGGGTCGAACTCGACCGAAACCATCGGCGAGAACCACAAGCAGCATGTGGGCCTGACGCAGACCATCGTCGTCGGCGCGGCCCGGTCCGACAAGGTCGGCCTGGCCGAAAGCCGCGCCATCGGCGGCGCGCAGACCATGACCGTCGGCCGGGAGCGGACGGTGCGCGTGGGCGGATCGCAAAGCCGTTACGTGCAGTCCGACGACACGTTCGAGGTCAAGGGCAAGCAGACCACAACCATCCACAAGGAACAAGAGGTCAAGGTCACCAAGGAACAGGATTTCTGGGTCGACGGCATGCAGACCTTCATGGTGAAGGACAACATGTTCCACCACACCGAAAAGGACGGGACCTTCAAGGCCGACAAGAACATCCTGGTCGAGGCCGGAGACCAGCTGGTGCTGAAATGCGGCAAGGCGTCGATCGTGCTGAAGAAGGATGGCACCATCACCATCGACGGCAAGGACATCACGATCAACGGGTCGGGCAAGATCATCGTGAAGGCGTCAGGCGAGATCACCATGAAGGGCAGCAAGATCAACCAGAACTGATCAGCGCCCGGGATTCATCGCTCCAGCGGGGCAACTCTGCCGATTTCTTTTAAAGAAATCGGCAGAGTTGCCCGTTCGTCCGGGACGTCCACGGCGGCGTAGGTGTCGCATGGGCTCAGGCGCCGAACCGTGTGGCCGTCACCTCGTTCGGCGCGGCGGGGTCCCGGCCCGCATGCCACAAGGTGGGCACAGCCAATCCGCCGTCCCCCGCGCCCGGGCCCTGGGCCGCGACCCCCGCCGCCAGCGCGTCCGTTGTCAGGTCGCCCTCGACCGCACGGTCGAGCCAGGGCAGGACCGCGTCCGCCCAGGCATCCACCGATGCGCGGTCACAGGCCTCCGCCACTGCCACGGCCAATAAGGGAAAGACCCGCCCGGCGCCGTCTTCGCTTGGCACGGCCACCAGCGCAAGCGGGCCCACCGGGCTGTCCACGACACCGCGCAGTCCCGCTTCGGGCCAGGCCCGCAGGTTGGCCGCATGGGGCGTCAGCGCCTGCGTCACCCAGCGGTCCAGCGCGCCCCGGACACCGGGCGGCAGTCCGCGCGCGACGAAGTCGCCGGCGGCGGGAAGCTTGCCGAATATCCCTGTCGCCACCTGCTCAGAAACCGCGCGGGCAGGTGAACCCCGAGAACATGCTCAGGTCGAACGGGTTTTCCACCGAATTCGCCCGCAGGTCGAACGCGGCCGAAAACCCCCTGGCCGACAGGCGCAGTCCAAACACCTCGGGCAGCGCCGTCTTGGACAGCCGCCCGCCCCGGATCAGGCGCAGGAACGCCCAGCTTCCGGTCTCGGACGTGATCAGTTCCGCCGTGCCATCTACCGGCGCGAAGCTGAGCGTGATCATGTTGGTGCCATCGGGCCCCGGCCAGGTCATCGGCATCGGCCGGGTAGCCGAGTTGAAGTAGGTCAGCGCCTGCCCGTCCACGTTCAGGGTCACGCGGCTGGCATTGGCGGACAGGTCCTTCGGTTCCAGGCTGAAGGCCATGATCGGACCGGCGCCGCCGGGGAACAGCGCATCGCGCATCGACCGGGCGTTCTCGAACGGGGCCAGCAGCGCCGCGTCCAGACCGAAGTCCGCCCGCCAGCGCCATGGCCGCACGGTCGTATCGATATAGGCGCCCAGATTGTCGGTGGTGAACGCGTCGATCAGCCCGCCCGGCCCAAAGAGCCGCGCGAAATCCAGCGTGTTAACGTCGATGGCCGAGGACTGGTCGAACGGATAGCGCCCGGCAGTCGAGGATTGGCAGAAGGGCAGCACATCGGCCCGCCAGCGCGCGTTGAGCTGCGCGATGACGGCGTCCCGCGTGACGCTGATCGTGTCGCCCGCGATGCCCGCGACCCACTTGTCGATCGGATCGGGCAGCAGCGCCGCTTCGTTGGCGATGGCCCCGGTCAGTTGCGGCAGGCCCCCGCGCGCCAGGAGCGCCGATTGCGGGTCGGGGCTGGCGGCGACGGTCTGCAATTCGTTCGACAGCGCAGTCAGCGCCGCGATCGCATCGCCCAAAAGGGGCGCCTGACCGTCGACCTCTTCGACCGTGGCGCGGATGGGCTTGAAGTGATCCGACACCGGCGTGCCTGGCGGCGGCGCGTTTTCGCCCTGCCCCAGCCCGGACTTCTGGGCGATCTTCGCGCCTGTCTTGACCAGCTTTCCCAGTTTGCCCAGCTTGGACGCGGCCTTGAGCGCGCCTTTTTGCGCGGCGTCGCTATCGGCGTCTTCATCCTTGGGCCGGGCCAGATTGGTTTCGGTCACCACTGAATCGAGCAGCCGCTTCAGCGCGCTGTCGGCGGACGCGAGATCCTTGAGGTTGCGCTGCGCCTGACCCAGGTCCGAGATCGGCGACAGGCGGACATCGCGCAGGAACCCGTCCCATTGCGCGATGAAATCGTCGTAATAAAGCTTGAGGATATCGGCCTCAAGCGTATCGACCGACGCTTCGGCGCTTTCGTTGCAGCCGCCCGCGAACACCGCGCGGTCCAGCGTCGCCTGGGCCGCGACCTCGGGCACCAGCGGCAGGACCGTAGTGTGGAAGCCATCATAGCTGAACGCCCCCGGCAATCCCACGCGCAGGGTCTTTTCAGACAGCCGGGTCAGCACGCTGGGTCCGTTTGGTCCGGTTTTTTCAGCCGGCACCCATTCGGGCAGCGCCGCCACGGACGGCTCCGAGCGCAGGTTGCGATAGGCGCGCACCGCCAACGGAATGGTGCAGATGCTTTCCAGCGCGGTCGAGATAAGCGCCGGATCGGGCGCGATCTTGGTTTCTTCCGAGGCCATCCGTTCTAGCGCGGCCAGCTGGTGATCGACGCTTTCCTCGGTCGGGAACGGGTCGATGGGCGCAAAATCTGGCAGAACGGTCTGCCACCACACGCCCAGGAATTCAGCGTCATAGGGCGCCTGCCCGGTCAGCATCTGGTAGGATTTCAGCGCCCCCAGCAGAAATTCCGGGTCGCGGCTGTGGCGCCACATGGTGGCCTCGAGCATCGCCACCATACGCGGTTCCAGGATATTGCGCAGGGACCGGTCATAGGCAATCGCTTTGACCTGTACGATTTCGGGTTCCGCCGACGGGCCAAGGATCGTCAGCGCGCTGGCGGGCACGGCGGTCACCGCCGTGGCGGTTTCGTTTACCGCCTCGAGCGCGAGGTTCAGGTCCAGCGGATCGGTCGGGGCCTGCCGCGCGGCGACGTTGGCCAGCCGCCCGGACAAGTTGGCCAGCTGGCGTTCCTGATCTGCCAGCGCGCCGCCCCAGCGCAGGTAGGAAAACAGAAACAGCGTGCCCAGCACCACCACGGCCAAAGCGGCCGTGGCAAGCGAACCGCGCCAAATCCACCGCCGACGTTCCTCAGCGCGCGGGTCGAAACGGCCAAGACCGGCCTCGGGGAAGACGAGGTCGGTCAGAAGGCCACGCAGGAAGAAGCTGCGCTTTTCGCCATGGGTGCGCCGCTCTGGCGGAGGCGCGGCAAGGCCCAGAGATCCGGCGATCCCCGCGACCATCCGGTCGATGGGCGATCCTTCCTGCGTGGCGGAGGTAAAGTAGAAGCCGCGCAGCCAGGGGGCTTCCTCGTAGCGGCTTTCGCCAAAGACAGCCTCGATCAGCACCTTCAAGGGACCGGTCAGCTGGTCCAGTTGCGACGGGAAGCGGAACACCTCGGCCCGCTGGCCCAGCGGCAGATCATCGGCGATCCGGCCCACCAGCCGGCCTTCCAGAACCTCTTGCAGGGCCTTTATCTCGCGTTCGACGGTCACGCTGTCGACCCGTTCGCCGGTGCCCAACGTCGCGCCCCAGACCTGTTCGCGCTCGCGCGAGTTCAGATCGCCGAAAGAGGACTCGAACCCGGGCACAAGATCGGTCTTGGTGATCATAAGGTAGACCGGCAGCTTCAGCCCGGTCTGTTCGCGCAGCTCGGCCAGACGCTTGCGGATCTCGCGCCCGTGTTCGCGGATCGAGGCATCGTCGCCCGCCAATTCCTGCACCGACAGCGTCAGGATCACCCCGTTCAGCGCGCGCCTTCCGCGGTGTTTCACCAGAAGTTCCATGAAACCGCGCCATTCGGCGGCGTCAACCTCGGGGTCGGATTGTTGCTGCACATACCGGCCGGCGGTGTCGATCAGCACCGCGTCCTCGGTGAAGAACCAGTCGCAGTTGCGGGTGCCGCCGATGCCTTTCAGATCGTCGGACAGGTCAATCGGAAAGTGCAGCCCGGACTGGCGCAGCGCGGTGGTCTTGCCGGTGCCCGGCGGGCCGATGATCACATACCATGGCATGTCGCGCAGGAACTTGCGCCCACCCAGCTTGGACCGCTTCATCTGTTCGAGAATGTTCTGGAACTTGGCCTGCACCTCGGCCAGATTTTCCTGACCGACCCCCGGCGTCATGTCGGGCGGCGGCGCCGCCAGTTCCGCCACGAAGGCGCGGTTAGCGGTCGCCGCGCGCATCTGGCGCAGCAGCATCGACACCAGCCACAGGATCACGATCACCCCGATCACGATGATCCTGGTCAGGTCCGACGCAAGCGGCTGCGCTTCGCCAAATGACAGAAGCGGGCCATAGAACCAGATCAGCACGCAGAGCACGGTGATTCCGATCAGCGTCCACAGGAAACGCGAAAATAGGAATCCGAGGATTTTCTTCAGAACGGCCATGGCTCAGACCTTTTTCTGCAGGATGATCTCGACCCGGCGGTTGCGCGCCCGGCCGGCCTTGGTGCCGTTGTCGGCAATCGGTTCGGTCGCAGCCCGGCCTTCGGAACTGACCAGCCCTGCGGGCACGCCCGCGCGCACCAGCAGGTCGGCAATCGTCTTGGCGCGTGCTTCGCTCAGCCCCTGGTTCGACCGGAAAGGGTTCGAAGTCTGGACCGGGATGCTGTCGGTATGGCCCACCACGCGGACCGATCCGATCAGTTCGGCATTCTCGACGATGACCTTGGCAATCGAGTCGATCAGCGCGCCGTAGGTCGTATTCAGATCCGCCTTGGCCGACCGGAACACCTCGGGGTTGGTGGATTGCACCACCACTACGGCGATCGACACGTCCTCGCGGCCGGTCAATGCCGTGGCCGTCGCCTCGGGCGCGGCGGCGCCGAAGAGCGGCAACAGCTCGAACACCAGCGGTTCGGCGGTCAGGGTCGGGGTTTCGACGGTTTCGATGATGGGGCGGAAAATGTCGGCCCGCTCGGGCGGCGGCAGGACGCTGGCCAGCGTAAAAAGCTGCTCGCCCCGGTTCGACAGGCGGATGCCCAGACCGACATATATCGCGGTGATGAGCGCCACGGCGATCAGCGCGATGGACCAGATCGGCACGACAAAGCCGCGATCCTCGTCCTCCGCCTCGACCCCCTGCCAATGGGGGGCGAGCGGCGCATCCTCGGCGTCGCGATCATGCAGTAGCCGCGCCATCTGGCCGCGTAGTCGGGCGATTTCCGCCTCGCCCGAGGCCCCGCTGACCCGGTGCTTCCCGCGAAAGCCCAGCGACAGGCAAAGAAACACAAGCTCCAGCAATTGCGGATCGCGCTCGGGGTAGCGCATCAGGTCCTCGGCCAGATCAAAGAACCGCTCGCCCGCGTCCACGTTGCCATACATCGCCGCCACCAGCGGCAGGCGCGGCCAGCCGCTGTGCCCGCCCCAGGGCGTGTTGATCGCCACATCGTCCAGCAACGCGCCTACGAACCACGCACCCTGGTCGGCACGGGTCAGGGGCACGCCCATCGACACGGCGCTGTCGCGGGCATAGGTCAGGTTTTCCTGCAAACGGGTGCGCAGGACGTCGGGGTTGTCGGGCGCGGTCGCGCGTTCGAGTTCCGGCGCCATCCCCAGAAGCGCGGCAAAGGCCCGGACCAGCGGGTTTTCGCTGGCCCGCGCATCACGCAGCGGCGCCCCCGTGGCCACCAGCGCGGGCCGGGCCGCCGCCGGTCCGCCGCCCGTGCTGCGCCGGGGCCGGATACGCGTGCGCCCGGCGTCGTTTTCCAGGCCAAAGGGATCATCGCTTGTCATCTTGGCCCTATCGGTTGACCGCGTAGCAGTCGATTTGCGGTTCCCGCTCAAGATTGCCCGCCACGCCCAGCACAAAGCCCGGCGCATCGGCCAGCGCGGCATAATGCGAGGACGACCGGTCCAGTTCCAGGCACAGCCGGTCTCCGTCATAGGGGATCTCGCGCGGCTGCGAGTTGAGCGCCTTCAGCGGGATGCCCGGCAGCCTGGATTTCCACAGCTTGTCGAAATCGTCCGCCGCGCCCACCGTCGCCTGATCGACGAAAATCTTGCGCAGCATCGCCTCGGACATGTCGCCTCCGATGCGCAGCACGATCCGGCTGGATTTGATCAGTTCGGCGTTGTCGATGCGCACCGTCCAGATGTTGTCCGAGTGGCGCGACACCTTCAGTGCCCGCGACTTCGGCTCCACATGCCGCAGCGACAGGACGAGCGACCGCAGCGTATCGGTCAGAACGCCGAATGCCTCTTGCGGGTCGGCGTGGATGTAGACCGGCAGTTCGGTCATGCGCCGGTCCGACGCGCCATAGGTCGCCATGCGGCCCGCCAGCCCCGCCAGTTCGCCGAACAGGTCAGACGGGTGGCAGTCGCCTTGCGCCATCAGATGCGCCAGCCGGGGCCGCGCGCTGTTGGCCAGTTCCAGGATCAGCAGGTTCTCCATCGAGGCCCCCGCGCCTCCCAGCACCATCGACCCATGCGCCTCAGCGACGCGGTCGATGCCGGTGACCAGTTCCTTGAGGAACCCGGCATACCAGGCCACCGCCCCGATATTGAGCGCAGGCGCGAGGAACCTTTCGTCCAGCGCCACCGCGCCTTCGGCCCCCAGACCGGTGATCCGGGCAATGTGCAGCGTGGCGTAACCGCGCGTTTCTTCGCCGGGCAGCAGGATCTTGGGCGCCAGCCTCGCGACCTCGATCTCGGTCGGGTCGGCGCCGCCGCGAATGGCGTCGCGGATCGTGATCATTTCACCGCGCAGCCGCATCCCGGACGGGTCGGCATGGGCGGCGTCGATCTCGGCCACGCCCGCCGCCTGCGCGGGCAGGGCAAGGCAGACCAGGCCCGCGTCGGTCTTGGCCGTTACCGGCACCGGATCGACCGGCGCGGTGCCGTCGGGCAGCCAGAACACCGTGCCGTCGGGCAGCACGCCCTCGGCCTCGGTAATCGCAATCTGACCTGCGTCCAGAGCCGCCTTGTCCAGCTTCAGCTTCGAGAACCCGAAGCTTTGCAGCGGGGTGAACTGCAACGCCTGACGGATCAGCCATTCCGTATGCCGGTCCTGCTGCTGAAAGTGCTGCGTCCGAAGGAAAAGCCCCTCGGACCAGACCACCTTGTTCCTGTCTGTCATGCCTTACCCATCTTCATCGGTGTCAAGCGGTATTGACGCTGATACCGTCAGGGCCCACCGAAATGATCAACCCGGTCGAAGGCGGCGGCACCGCGATCCGCCGCCGCACCGTGCGTCCAGCCGGGTCGCGGAAGCCCGCAGTCACGCCGATGGCCGTGGTGCCCGGCTGCACCGCAATGGCGCGCGACGCCGTGCCGCCCGGCGCCAGCACCAGCTGATCCGCCTTGATCAGTTCGCCCCCCAGCGCTGCCGACGGGTTTTGCAGGGCAAAGTAATCCGCCGCATCAAACGCGCCGGTGCCCGATATCTGCAACACGGTCAGCGTGACCGGCCGGTCGGACCCGTCCGGGCCGGGGTTCATTCCCGCGCGACCCTGCGCACTGACCGAAAGTACCGTGGGCGGGGTTTCCCCCATGCAACCCGCCAGCAGCAGCCCGGCCGATCCCATCAGAAAGAAAGTCCGTCTTTGCAAAATCATCTCAACCTCACCTTTCGTTTTCGTAGGCGTCGCGGAAATCTGCGCCCACCTCGCCCAGAAATTCCTGTTCCGCCGCTTCCGCGATCTCGCGGTAACGGCCTTCGTAAAGCTGCCACAGCTTTGCGCTGCGTCCTCCGGCAATCAAGCTTTCCAGAAGACCGATATCCTCCATCTCTTTCTCGACCTCTTGGGGGTCGAACTTGTCGATCATCCGCCGTAGCGCGGTCTGAAGCGCGGCCCAGGTGCGGACCTGGTGGTCGGTCAGGTCGCGGAACGCCTCGTTTACGGCGGCGTCGGCATCCAGGTAGCTCTTGCCGCTGAGGGCGATCATGGCGGCCAGCGCATCTTCGGGCGTGGCCAGGAATTTGAGCGGATTGACGTCGGCGCTGGCGATGATGGTCTGGGCCACCCGCGCCTTCTGCTTGGCCTGCGCGCGAGTTCTGAGAAGCAGCATAACACCTTCCACGAGCGCGCGCATGGACTTGCCGATCTGTTCCATCTGCTGGGTGGAATCGCCGGTGATCCGGTCGGGGTCCAGCCCCATGCTGCGCAAAAGCGCCGTCCGCAGATCGGCATCCGCCGCCGACACCGGCGAGGGCGGTGTGACCTGCGCAGGCGCAGGTTCTGGCACGTGCACCTCCGGCGGTGGCGGCGCGGGCACGGGGACCGGCTCAGGGATCGTATCGGGCTCTGGGTCCGGGTCCGGTGCGGGCTCGGGCGCGGGGGTCGCGACGGGCGCGTCCCAACTGGCGAACAGGTCCTTCCTGGGGGCGGGCGGTTCCGGCAGCCGGGTGTCGTCCGACCTGTCGCCAGACGGTGCCCCACCGCCACCGAAATACCCCCCGGCGCCGCCACGGCGCGGTTCGGAATCGGCAGGCGCAACAACCGGTGTTCGGTCCTCGAACGGGCTGCGCAGGTCCAGCCCGAACGGGTCTTCCTGATCCAGCGGACGGGGCGGTTCGGGGGTGCGGCGCCGTTCATGGCTGCGGCTGTCGGTCGACAGGCCGAAGGGATCCGGCAGACTGGCCGGGCGCTCGACGGGCTCGGGCGCGGGGTCCGGCGCGCCGAAGTTGAAATCGAAACTCATCCCGCCCTTTTGCGGGGCAGGCTCGGGTGCGCGCGCGGGCACCGTCACGGCCTCGATCCGCAGCACGAAATCCCCCAGACGCAGTCGCATGCCCGGCTCGACCGGCACCGAATTGCCCGACCCTACCGGGTTGGCGGCGTTGTCGATGAACAGCCCGCCGCTGGAGGCATCGGTCGCCATCACGCGCCCGGCCTCTTCGGTCAGGATGCAGTGCTGACGCGACACGAACATGTCGGGGTCGTTCAACTGCCAGTCCGCGTCGTCGCTGCGCCCGATCACCAGACGGCCACCTTCGAACACGCGCTCAGACACGGCTTGCGCGTGGGGGGCGGATTCGATGACCAGACGCACGTTCATGCGGCACTCCTGTTGCTGGCGGGGTCGGTGATCCGGTGAAAACACAGATCGTCCGGGTCACGCCCCGGTTCGGGGTTCAGCCACGTGGTGCGGCCCAGTCGGACCTGGCCCAGCCGCGCCGCGGGCACGTCATTGGCCTTGAGGAACAGCCGCAGGCCAAAGTCGATATCCTTGCCCACCGCATAGATCACCGCATGGCGCAACCGCTCCCACGCTTTGGCGTCGTCGATGAAGGTCGCGAACTGGTCATAGCTGAGCGGACCCAGCCGGATCTCGGCCCGCGACTGGCGGTTGAAGGTCCGCGCGCCCAGCACCGCGCCGGTGCCCAGTCCGGCATGCTGCTGGCCCAGCCGGGTCTGCAGATGGTCGGGGATGTCGATCCAAACACCGACGAATTCCGCCAGATCGACCGGCACGCCCAGCACGGTCTCAAGGAAGGCCGTCAACCGTTCCGGGCTGCGCGCCTCTTGCGCCAGCGAGGTCGCATGCCGCAGCTTGGCCCCGTCGATGCGGATATCCCCGGTCACGCTGCCCGGCAGACCGATCCCCGCCAGCGCGCGGATCATCGCCGTCACCCGGCCGCCATCGCCGTGGGCGATATGCTCCTCGGGCCGGGCATCGGCCCACGACCGCCAGTACAGCGCGATCATGCGGTGCTGCAGCATGTTGAGGAAGTCGAGAAACGACGTATCCGCAAGCGTGCCGCTGTCATCGCCGGAAAACCACCGGTTCGACTGCCGCGCGATGATCCAGCGGGTCATGTGCAGCGGCATCGGGCCTTCCGGGCCGATCAGCCCCAGCACGTTCACCGCCACATGTGGTTTGCCGCCAACCTGGCTTAGCCCCGCCACGTCGCTGGCCGCGAATGTCTGGCGCGCGGACTGGCCCAGCCGGGCCGGTTCGCGTTCCGCCGTGCCTGCGCGGCCAAAGCGCCGCCCGCCGGTTTCCAGCCGCCGCAGCAGTTCGAAAAAATCCATCCCGGCAACGTCGACCGGGTCATCGGCGGGCGTCAGATCATCGCCCGGATGCCGGTCTTTATCGGCCATGTCACCTCCGTCTGGTCCTGGGTCAGCCGGGTCTTGGTCCGGACAAACGAGTTGATTGACGTGTGCCGCGTGAATAGCTGCGCCAGTAGCGCCGACATCAGCAAGGTGCTGCCCCCCGACATCAGCGCCGTGTTCACTTCTACGGTGATCTCGGTGCCATGCGCGAAACAGAGCGGCCCGGCGATGTCCAGCCGGTCCACCACCGGTTTCGACTGCACCCGCACCACCGCCTCCGCATGGCGGGCAAGGCCGGGGTCGCCCCGGTCCGCGTATAGCTTGATCAGCGCGCGCAGGGGTTCGGCATCCTTGTCGTCAACGGCGAGCGAAATGTGATTTAGGCTCAGCTGCGAAATCCAACGCCAGGTCAGGTCGTCGACCTGCGCCTCGTCCGAGGCCCCCGACGGCAGACTGGCGCGCAGAGACGGGCGCGGACGACGCATCGGACCCAGCAGGTTGACCTGTTGCACCGGATCGCCGGTTTCCAGGGTTAGCTTCGGACGGTCATCGAAGATTGGCAGGTCGCGATTGGTGCAGAGCGCCCGAATGTCCAGTCGCCGGATCGGACGCGCCCGGCGTCCGGTCGCGGGCTGCGCCACCGAAATGTAATAATCGTCGCCAGTATAGCTCGACCGTGTCTGGCCCCGGCGCACCTCGTCCGTGTCCGGGCGGCGCGGGCGGCGGTCGGTCGAATAGACGTGGCCGCTTTCGGCCTGCGCCTCGACCGAAAACAACGGCGTCACCCGCGATTGTGGGCCCTCCACATCGGCATCCTCGACCCTCAACAGCCGGTAGATCTCAAAATCCTTGGGGCGGGTCCTGTCGACGCTGATCAGGTGCTGCGACCGGCCCCGGCGCAATTCGACGATGTTGCATTCATGTTCGAAGAGGTTGACCACTGGCGTGGCATTCAACCGGAAATCGTCCGCTGTGACACCGGACAGATCAGGCCGCTGGGCCGCGAACAGAAGGATGATCTCGGCCTCGGTCCCCGGACCGTCGCAGGCACGGATTACAGGCTGCAACCCGTCCAGCCGAACAAAGTAGAACCGTTCGGGCATCAGGAAGTATTCGCGCAGCAAACGGTAGCCTTCGAAGGATGGGCGCAGGCGCGGCAACAGCGCCTCGGCCTCGCCCGTGCCGACCATCTGCGGCGCGCCTGTATGGGTGAAGACCGACTTGCCGTCCCCGCGCCGCGCCACCGCCCCCGCCCCAAAGCCGAAGATCGCGTCGAACAGCGCTCCGCCGCGCGTGCCCGCCCCGAAATAGAGCATCAGCCGGTCCAGCGACAATTCTGACAGTGTGCCCGCACCCTTGCGTTTCAGCTTGATCCGCAATCCGGCCCTGGCCGTGCGCGTCACCTGTTCAGACAAGCCCGCCTGCGCCAGCGCACCCTTGTCCTGCAGATAGCTGACCTCGCCCAACTTGACCGGCCAGAAATCCACATCCTGCGCCGTGGTATAGGTGCAGCGCGTCCGCGCCCCTTCCTTGAGCGAGGAAATCAGCCGCGTGCCGCGCTTCATCACGTGACCGTTGACCATCCTATCCACCTGCAGACCCGGCGCCATTTCGGCCATGGTCATGGCGGGCGACGGGCCGCCCAGATCGGGGTATAGCGTGTCAATGAGGTTGCGCACGTAGCGGCTCGATTCGGAATCGACCTTCAGCCGCGTGCGCGCCGCCAGATAGGCGACGCCTTCCAGCAACCGCTCGACGTACGGATCCGCGCAGGGCACGGTTTCCAGGGACAGATTGCGCGCCACGTTCGGGTGCAGCGCGGCAAACTCGGACGCGAGCGACCGGACATGCGACAGCTCTTCCTCGTAATAGTCCAGGAACACCTGATCCATCAGCGCTCCTCCAGCCGGGTGGCGGCACGGCCACTGTCGAGGTCGATGGTCGTCGACAGGCGCAGCCGTTCCGGCACCGGCGACAGCATCAGCACGCCATCGATTTCGATCCGCATGCCGGTCTTTTCGCGGGTGATGATGCGTACCCGGATCGAATCGCGCTTCAGGCGCGGTTCGAAGACGGCCAGCACCTCTTTCAGTTCACGCGACAGGGCGTCCTTGTCGAAATCGGCGCTGTTGCGGCCCGAAAAGGACGGCACGCCATAGTTCAGCACCGATCGCCGCACCTCGGGATAATCCGCAAGCAGCGCCTCGGGGCTTTCCACGTCCAGCCGTTCACGATCGGTCAGCAAGTATTCCGCCTCCATCCGTTCGACATTGAACAACATTTCTATGTCCCGGCGCACCGCCTCGCGCAGGACGTCCGGAGTCACGACAACGCCGCCCTCCGCCAGACGCCGTTCGCGCTGCGAAATGCGCACCAGCCTGTGAGCCCGCTGACGCAGGTCGTCATCGGCGTCCTCCAGCGCCTCGACCGCGCGCGCGCCACCGGCGACAAGCGCCTCGACCGCGGCCGCATCGCCCAGGTCTGCGGCCAGTTCGCGCGACAGCGCATCCGCTTCGCCGCGCAGGCCCGGCAGGTCGTCGACCAGCCGGTCCCAAAGCGACGGCTGGACCGCCTCCTGTCTGGAGACGGTCCCGGCATCGTCACGATCAACCACGGCAATAACGCCGCACGCGCCTTACACGCCCGCCGCGATGTCGTAGGTGATCTCGTGCTCGTCACCGGCCGAGTGGTCGTCTTCCTGCACGATGTATTTGTAGATGACGTTCTCGAACACCAGGCCCAGACATTCCTCGATCATCTGGCCGCCTTCCTCCTCGCCGACGCCGATCACCTCGTACTTGGAGATCGTGACGTTCTCCATCGTGATGGTGAGGTAGTCGAGATGCGCCTCGCCGCTGTCCTTGCGCACCGACAGGACCATGTCCGGGAAGCTCTTGCCCTGCATACAGGCCAGCGCGAGATAGACCGACGCCGCATCCGCGAACTTCTTCAGGTAGATCGCATCGACCTGCGCACGGGCGCGTGCCCGGCCCCGGCCCACCTGGGCCGCGGACCCCTGTTCGATATTCCACTGGATGTCGTGGATGTCGATTTCTTCCTCGTGATCCACGCGTTGGGATTCACCGGGAATGTCACCAATCTTCAAATACGCTGTCAAAGGCATGTCATGTCTCCAATTTCGTTCAATCTAGTCAGGACTTCACTGAGGGCAGTTCCGATACGAGGCGCAAAGAGGCGTTGACCCCCTCAAGCTGGTAATGCGGACGCAAGAAGAACCGGGCGTTGTAGTAACCCGGCCGACCCTCGACACTATCCACCTGCACTTCGGCTGCCGCGAGAGGCCGTTTGGCCTTGGCCTTGTCATCAGCCATGGCCGGATTGGCCAGCACGTAGCGGTTGATCCACTCGCCGAGCCAAATCTGCATGTCTGCGCGTTCCTTGAACGTGCCCACCTTGTCGCGCGCGATGGCCTTCAGGTAGTGGGCGAACCGGCTTACCGGGAACAGGTAAGGAAGGTTGGCCGACAGCCGTTCGTTGGCCTGCGCATCCGGGTCAACCAGCTTGCCCGCGCGCGTTTCATCGTCCTGCAACGAATGCGCCCCGATGAAGGCGGCCAGATCGGTGTTCTTGCGGTGCAGGATCGGCATCATCCCCAGCTTGGCCAGTTCGGACTCGCGGCGGTCGTCGATGGCGATCTCAGTCGGGCACTTCATCGCCACGCTGCCATCGTCGGTGGGGAAGGTGTGCACCGGCAGGTTGGTGACCGTGCCACCCGACTCGACACCCCGGATCTGGGTGCCCCAGCCGGTCAGCTTGTGGCTACGATTGATGTTCACGCCCATCGCGAAGGCCGCGTTCATCCAAACGTAGTGGTCATGTTTGCCGTCGATCTCTTCCTCGAAGTCGAAGCCCTTGACCGGCACCGTATCCGCCCCGTAGGGCAGACGCCCCAGTACGCGCGGCATGGTCAGGCCGATATAGCGCGCGTCCTCGCTTTCGCGCAGCGACTGCCAGGATGCATAGTCGGGGCTCGATACGATCTGCTCCAGATCCTGCGGGTTGGGCAGTTCCTGCCAGCTTTCCATGCGGAACAGCTGCGGCGCGGCGGCCGCGATGAACGGCGCATGGGCCGAGGCGCAGATGCCGCTGAGGTTGCGCAGCATGCCCACGTCCTTGGGCTTGTGGCTGAATTCGTAGGCGCCGATGATCGCCCCGAAAGGTTCCCCGCCAAACATCGAATATTCGTCGGTGTAGATCTTCTTGAAGACGTCCGACTGGTCCCACATCTGGCCTTCGTAATCTTCCAAATGGTCGGCCAGTTCGTCCTTCTTCATGTTCATCACGCGGATCTTCAGCTTCTGATCCGTCTCGGTGTTGTTCACCAGATAATGCAGACCGCGCCAGGTGCCCTCGATTTGGCGCACCTTCTCGTCATGCAGGATCTCGTTCATCTGCTTGGTCAGCAACTGGTCGATGCCCGCGATCAGTGACTTGATGGACTTCACCGCGTTGCCGGAAATCGTCGCCGTGCCCGAACGTTCCTGCGCCGCCAAAGCCAGGTTCGACACCAGCGACTTTAGCTTTTCGCCCTCGCTATCCTTGACCCGGAAATCCTTTTCCAGAAGTTCGCTGAATTCGCCCAGATCAAGCGCTTCGGCTTCGGCGACACCGGCTTCCTGCTTCTGTTCCTCAGCCATTGTTATCCCTCCTCACCGTCTTTGCCCGCGGCGATCGCCTGCTCGGCGGCCTGCTGTAGCAGAGGTTCGTTGTTCAGAAGCTGGGCGATGCGCTTTTCGGCATCCACCTTGCCGTCCATGTAGGACAGCAGCTCTTCCAGCTGGTTGCGCATTTTCAGAAGCTCGTTCAGCGCGGGCACCTGCCGGGCAATCTTGTCGGGCGCGAAGTCGCTCATGTTCTTGAACGACAGATCGACGAAAAGCTCCTCGTCGGCCTCTTCGCCCTCGGCGGCGGGCAGCGTGTTCTTGACCCGAGTCTTCACGCGCGGCGACAGCGCTTCCATGAACTTGTTGAAACGGCCCGCGTCGGTCTCCACAAAGCTGCGCTCGCCGACGGGCTTCATCGCTTCGCGGGTCTCGGATTCACCCGCCAGATCGGCCATCACCCCCATAACGAAGGGCAATTCAATCGTGGTCGGGCTGCCGTAATGTTCGACGTCATAGGCGATCTGGACCCGGGGCGCCCGGTTCCTTTCGATCACCTTCTGCTTACTGTCACTCATCTGCCATGCCTTTCTGTTGATCTATCGTTTTTTGGGTTCTTCGACGCCTGCAACACTTCGGAACTCTTTCAGTCCCGAGGGCGCCACCTCTTCCATCAATTCGAGGAAATCCATCGACACCATCCGCCGCACGCGGCGGGCCAGATGCGGTATCGGACTGGAGGGTTCGGTGCGTTCGTAAAACGCCACGATCCGGTCCAGCGCGTCCTCTACATCCTTGCGCGAATTGATCGTGCCGTTGCCACCGCCACCGCCCGCCGGCGCTGCCGCCGCGGCGGGTGCTGCCCCCGCCGGAGCTGCGGCAGACGGCGCGGCCGTGTCGGATCGCGCCGCGGCGTCGTCCGAGGCTGCAACCGCCGCCGCCAGCGTCTTACGGCAATCGGTCAGGAAGGCGGTCAATTCGGGCAGGGACAGGCCCGGCTCGTTGCCGAAACCCGCCACCTCGCCATAAGTCGCGATCAGCGCCGAAATCCCGTCAATACAGGCACCGATTCCGGTCATCATCGCCGCCGCGCGTTCCGGTTCCTCGGCTGCCAGCGCGCGCGTCGCCGCCGTGACCCGGTTCACCCGCTGCGCGTGTTCGGCGACGATAGCGTCCTTTTCGGACTGGTTCAGCCCCGAGGCCGCGTTGTTCAACACTTCGAAATCCGACCACGTTCCCATCGAGAAGTCGTCGCCAAAGATCGTGCCCAGCCCGCGCTGTTGCAGCAACGCGCCGAAGCGCAGATCGCCCAGCAGGCCGTTGTCGTCGCTTTCAAGCTGTCGCAGCGCGTTGGTGCGCGGCATCGCGACCATCTTGGGATCGTCGCGGTCGCGCAGCGCCGGATGGATGCTGTCCCAGAACTCGGCCACGCTGCGCCGAAGCAGTTCCAGCCCCTGCGCAAGCCCGTCAAAACCATCCGCGGCATACGTCGCGCGCACAAGCTTGGTCAGCAGCCGCAGGTCGCGGCCTTCCTCGGCCAGAGCGAGGCATTCCGCCTCGACCGCCGACCAGTCGACAGGGGGCGCACTTTCGTTGATTGTTCCGTCACTGTTTAAGCGCACATCGCGGCCAGCGGGCTCGAGCAATCGTTCAATCGAATGAAACCGCGCGTCGTTCCTCAGTTCCACACCCGATGCTTGATCCTCACCAATTGGAGCGAGGAGGCTTTCAATCTCCATGCCTCAGGGCCTTCCGCGAAGAAAAAATATTTTAACTATTTCAGAAATCTTACAGAAGAATTTGATTCTTGCAACGCTTGGTCCGGGATCAATTTTCCCTTGCGTCAGGCCCCGTCGCAACGAACAGGTAAACCCACTCGCCTTGGAAGGTGGGGTCAGCCACGCGCGCCACATCCACCCGGGCGCGCAGCCAGTCCAGATAGGCATCCGCGGGCTCGGTGACCGGGCGCAACCCTTCTTAAAGCGGCGCGCTGGCCGCACAGTCAACGGCGATGTCCTGTCCGAAAGGCGGCGCGATCCGCAGGTTCAGCGGCCCCTCTCGGCCAATTGCGAAAGCGGTTTCCGCGTCGTGTCGTTCCAGCGGCAGAAATGGGTTCGGCGTCAGGTGGGTCAGTGGGTCACCTGCCCGTCTGCATCGAAGTAATCGAAATAGACAAAGGCCGGATAGTCCGGTGCGACAAGGTCGATCACCATCCGGTCCCTCTCGGCAGAGGCATATTCGCGCACGTGGGCATTCTCGCCGATCAGCTGCTTGTAGGTCAGTTGCTCCTCGGATTGCGGCAGGCCAAGCCGGTCGATCCCGTCGAGCACCCCGCATTGCGGGCGCGGCAGGATGCGCAGGGTTTCCTGCAAAGGTAGCCCGGTCCCCATCTCGGACCTGAGCGTCGTCACCAAAGGGGCGGCGGCGTCGGGGTTCGGGATATGCCCGCGCAACTCCAACGGGCCGGTGCGTTCGTCGAAACCCGTTTGTATACGCGCGTACTCCGGCGCTACCAGAAACGCCGCGACGCTGTTGCGAAACGCCTGCGCTTCCGGCGCACCGGGCCGCAACAGCGCCTGCTGTCATTTCGCACTTAATTCTGAGATTGCGCC